>CALRVN010000392.1:0-3676 GCA_943371625.1 Hyphomicrobium sp. CS1GBMeth3 | reverse complement strand
CGAGAAGAATCCAGCTTTGGTCGCGCAGCTGAAAGCGAAGCTGAAACCCGGCAAGGGAGAGGTCCGGATCGGCATCGAGCTTCCCGAATTCAACAAGCAACTCGATATCAACGTGCCCGGTCGCTACGACGTCTCGCCGGCGATGGCCGGCTTGCTCTCGACGCTCCCCGGCGTTTCCGAAGTTTTAGAAATCTGAACGTATTCTAAGCCCGAGCACCCGTTCGATACAGTTTGTGCAAAGGGCCGACGATCGTGCATCGCTATATCTTTGGCGCGGCCTTGCTGCTCGCGCTCAATCCATCTCAGGCAGGCGCTGCTTCTCCTGCGCCGCAGGGCGCTACTGCGGCCACGCCGCCGCCGATCGCCACCTATTGCCCGCGCGTCCTGCATCGCGCCACGCGCCTCATCATCGTCACCGTGCCCGCCATGACTTCTGTGAAGGGCACGCTCCACACTTTCGAGCGCCGCAACCCGGCTGATGCAACCTGGATGCGCTCCGGTCCGCCGGAAGCGGCCGTCGTCGGCAGCGCCGGTATCGGCTGGGCCGAGGACTACAGCCACCTGTCGAAAAAGGACGAGCCGATCAAGCGCGAAGGCGACAAGCGCACGCCCGCCGGCGTCTTCCGCGTCGCCGGTCCCTTCGGCTTCGAGCAGAGCAAGCTCAACGGCTATACCCGCCTCGTCCAGGGCAACAGCTTCTGCGTCGACGACCCGACCTCCAGCCTCTACGGCAAGATCGTCAGCAAGAGCGTCGCCAAGCTCGTGAAGTCGTCAGAGGACATGTCCGCGACCCCCGGCCTGAAGCGCGGCATGATTGTCGACTATCCCGCCCGTCGCGGCGCCAAGGCCGGCAGCTGCATCTTCCTGCAGGTCGCGGAAGGTGACTCCGCCGGCACCAATGCCCGCATCGGCATGCCGGAAGCGCGCCTCACGGTGCTGCAGAACTGGAGCACGCAGGGCTTCACCGCCATCGCCATCGTTTCGGAAGAGGCGGTCCCGCGCTTCAAGAGCTGCCTGCCGCTCAACTCCGCGACCAGCAAGTACGAGCAACCCGCAGCCCTGCCAGAACCGAACCCGCGCCGCGTCCAGAAGGACCAGCGCGCCGACCTCCGGCCGGAGGGCCCGGTGTCGCAGACGTCTTGGCAGCCGCGCGACTAAGCGCTTGATGCTGCCCGGGGCTTAAAAACCCCGCGCAGCCGTTAACTGAGCCCCGCCTGGGGCCAGCTTGTCATTTCCAGCCGTACACCTTATAAGCGCGCCATCTCACACGTGGGTCTTCGCGCTGGCAGATTAAAAGCCCTGTCCAGCGCTCCGGTCGAGCACTCCCTGACCAAGGGAGAGGTCGTCTCTGACCCACGGAGGAACAACCGGAAAAGGACTACACATGACGCTTCCCGCGTTCAATATGCGTCAGCTTTTGGAAGCTGGCGTTCACTTCGGTCACCAGTCGCACCGCTGGAACCCCAAGATGGCGCCCTTCATCTACGGCGCCCGCAACAACATCCACATCATCGATCTGACGCAGACTACGCCGATGCTGCATCAGGCGCTGCTGAAGATTTCCGACACCGTCGCCAACGGCGGTCGCGTGCTCTACGTCGCGACCAAGCGCCAGGCCTCGGACTCGATCGCTGAGAGCGCCAAGCGCTCCGCCCAGTACTTCATCAACCACCGCTGGTTCGGCGGCACGCTGACAAACTGGAAGACCATCTCCCAGTCGATCCGCCGTCTGCGCCAGCTGGACGACATTCTCGCCGATCCGCACGGCCGCACGAAGAAGGAAATCCTGACGCTGACGCGTGAGCGCGAGAAGCTTAATCAGGCTCTCGGCGGCATCAAGGACATGGGCGGCACGCCGGACCTCCTGTTCGTCATCGACACGAACAAGGAATCCATCGCCATCCAGGAAGCCAAGAAGCTCGGCATTCCGATCGTCGCGATCGTCGACACCAACTGCGATCCCGACGGCATCGACTTCCCGATCCCGGGCAACGACGACGCCGGCCGCGCCATCACGCTGTACTGCGACCTCGTCGCTCGCGCAGCGCTCGACGGCCTCGAGCGCAGCCAGACGCAGGCTGGCGTCGACGTCGGCGCTTCCGAGGCACCGCCCAGCGAGAGCCTGCCCGCCGTCTTCAAGGGGATCGAGGCGGCACGCGGCGAGCCCGACGACCTGAAGCGCATCACCGGCATCACGCCGAAGCTCGAGCAGCGTCTCAACGACTCCGGCGTCTTCCACTATTGGCAGCTCGCCGACCTCGACGCCGATCAGACCAAGGCGCTCGACCGCAAGCTGCGGCTCAAGGGTCAGGTCGAGACCGAGAAGTGGGCCGAGCAGGCCAAGAAGCTGGTTGAATCAGCCGCTGTCTGATGAGCCGGCCGCGCTGCGGCCGCCTCTAACCATCTGCCAACCCCGCGGGCGCCATGCCGAGTGCAATGGGCGCCCGCCAAGCTGATGAGCTGATCCATGACGATCTCCGCCAATCTCGTGAAAGAGCTGCGCGAAAAGACCGGCGCCGGCATGATGGACTGCAAGACGGCGCTCACAGAGGTGAAGGGCGACATCGAGGCAGCCATCGACTGGCTGCGCAAGAAGGGCCTCTCCAAGGCTGCAAAGAAGGCCGGCCGCGTTGCTGCCGAAGGCCTCGTCGGCGTTTCCACCTCGGGCAAGACGGGCTCGGTCGTCGAGGTCAACTCCGAGACCGACTTCGTTGCGCGCAATGAGCAGTTCCAGGACCTTGTCACAAAGGTCACCTCGCTCGCCGGCGCCGCCAAGGGCGACGTCGCCAAGCTGCTCGCCGCCACCTTCCCCGGCAAGAAGGTGACTGTCGAAGAGCAGGTGAAGGAACTCATCGCCACCATCGGCGAGAACATGAACGTGCGCCGTACGGCTACGCTGGAAGTGCCTGAGGGCGTCGTTGGCTCGTATGTCCACGGCCAGGTTGCCCCCGGCCTCGGCAAGATCGGTGTGCTCGTTGCGCTGGAGTCTGCCGGCAAGAACACTGACGAGCTCAGCGCGCTGGCACGCCAGATCGCCATGCACGTCGCCGCCACTAACCCGATCGCTCTCGACCTCGCCGGCGTGCCGGCCGAGACGCTCGAGCGTGAGAAGGCGATCCTCGCCGACAAGAACCAGGGCAAGCCCCCGCAGGTGATCGAGAAGATCGTCACCTCGGGCCTCAAGAGCTATGCCAAGGACAACTGCCTCCTCGACCAGGCCTACATCCACGATCCGTCCAAGAGCGTGGGTCAGGCCGTGAAGGAAGCGGAAGGCAAGGCTGGCGCTCCGGTCAAGCTCGTGGCCTTCGTGCGCTATGCGCTCGGCGAGGGCATCGAGAAGAAGGAAGAAGACTTCGCCGCCGAAGTCGCTGCTGCCGTCGGCGCCAGCAACTAAAGAATGCCTGCGGGCGCACCCTCGCGGTGCGCCCTAGGCGAATCCCCATGGATTGCGCTAGAGCTTGCTCAATCCTCTGTCATCCCGGAAGCGGTGAGCATCGCGAGCCGCTATCCGGGATCCAGCGCAAGGTGTGGCGAAGCCTCACTATAGGGAGCTGCGCGCTTTTTTCTGGGTTCCGGGTCTCGCTCCGGCAGTTGCCGTCGCCTCGCCCGGGATGACAGCTTAGGCGCAAAACGAGGGAGGCGGGCATGGCAGCGACTGCAGCCGCGGAGAGTGGGC
>CALRVN010000391.1:0-3679 GCA_943371625.1 Hyphomicrobium sp. CS1GBMeth3 | reverse complement strand
CGACCGCAAGGCTGAAGCCGCCCGTGTCGCCGAGGAGCGTCGCAAGAGCGATGAAGCCCGCGTCGCCGACATCAAGCGTCAGGCCGAAGAAGCGGAAGCAAAACGCGTTGCCGAGGAGGCACGTGTTGCCGAGTTGAAGCGTCAGACTCAGGAAGCGGAAGCAAAGCGCAAGGCGGAGGAAGATCGCCTCGCCGAGCAGCGCCGCATCGCCGAAGCGCAGGCGGCCGAGCACCGCACGGCGCTCGAAGCGCAGCGCGAGATTGAAGCCCAGCGCATCGCCGAGAAGTTCCGCCTCGCCCGCGAAGCCCGCGAGCGCAACAAGGAGACGCGCAACAGCTTGGGCGGTCCGCTCGCCGTAGAGGCCAAATCAGCCTCGCCCGACAACACCCCGATGTCCAACCGTCCCTCGCTTCCCGACGAGTCGGAGCCGGCCGTCGTGCGAGCCGGTGGCCGCTCGACCTATCCCCAGCGCGTGACGGTGCTCGTCACCATGCGCCCGCGTCCCCATGGCTTCGCCGGCTCGAAGATGACCGCCAACCCCGTGCTCTGCGTCGGAAACGATTGCTACGTCAGCAACGGCTCCGGCGCCGTGTCGAGCCTCATGCGCCGCGCCCAGGCGCTCGGCCCCGGCAACACCATCGGCCGCAACGCCGGCGCCTGCCGCAATCGCACCGCCTGCGTCTTCCGCGGCGTGACGCTCTCAGCGCCACTGTCCGCCATTCAGCCCGTGGACTTGGGATTCCTGCGCCACGACCGGCGCGAGATCCGCACCGTCGAGCCCGATGACACCTGCGACCTCACTGGCGCCAAGCTCGCCTGCTCCGGCACCATCGAGACCGAAGGCTACCGCGCCTGGATCGTACCGGAAGCCGTTGCCGAGAAGGCCGGAGCGGCCGCGCTCCAGCGCGCGCTCGACACCGGACTTACGGCTGCGCGGTCGGCTTCGGCTCATGTCTTGCCGACCAGATAGCCGATCTGCCCGTTCGAGCTCTCCCGCTTCGCTTCGAGGAATTCATACACCTCGCGCGCATGCAGCGGATGCCCCGAGCGATCGATGCTGCGCCGCTCCATCGCCATCAGCTCGGCAAGCAGCGGCTCCGCCGTCCGGTGCAGCATGGCGACCGCCTGGATGGTCGAGCGCTGCATGTTCGGCGGCACCTTCGGCACCACGTCCGCAACCAACGCCTTGGCCCGCGACGACAGCTTGCCTGAAAGCAGCCCCAGCCTTCCGATCAGCTTGATCGGCAGGTCCTCGAGGAAGCGATAGTCGTGCTCGTCCATCCATAGGAACAGGCGGTCCATCAGCAGGTCCTGCAGCCGCAGCCGCGAGGTCACGCGATAGTCCTGCCACTCCGCCACGAGGTCGAAGCCCGGCTCCAGCTCGATGTCGGCCGGCGCGAACGTCTCCCGCGCCGTGACGCCGATCCGCTCGACGAAATCGCGGTTCTTCATGTCGAACCGCGTGTTGAACGTCGGCAGCAGGTACTGCTGATCTGTGGCAAGAGCGAACGCCTTGCGCACCAGCTTCGAGCAGAACAGCTCCTGATCGCCCGCAAGCTCCATGGTGAAGTCGTACCAGATGTGCCGGCCGCCCTTCTCGTTCGACTTGCGCACGAGGTCGTATATGAGCGCTGCCGCGCGGGCGGCGACATGGGGATCGCGATGCCGGAACAGCACGCAGCGGCCAAGTCCATGCTCCAGCGTGTGGCTCAGCGAATTGATCACCGAGCCGTCCTCGATCAATGCCTCGACGACCCAGTGCTTGCCCTTCTCGTCGGTATAGATGATCGCGAGATGGCTGAACTGGCTGTCGACGTCGCCGATGCGAGCGATGGCGGCGCTGTTGTGGTGCATGCCGCGCATGAGCAAGAGATCGCCCGAGCGGAAATCGATGTCGCGGCCGTTATCGAATGCGGGATTGACCAGCGTGTTGTTGTTGCGGCCCGAGAATCCCCGCAACGTCTTCTCGTCTGGCCCGAGCTGCGCGTAGCGGATGTTCAGCTCGCCGAGCATGTCGGTCGCATAGCGCGCAATACGCAACGCATTGCGCAGCGCCTTCTGCCCCGCCAGCGTGAGGAAACCGCGCGCATGCCAGTCCGCGATCTGGTCGCGCACCTTGAGGCGCATGTCGAAGATCGATTGCGCGATCTGCGGTGCAGCGCCCATCAGCGTCTGCACGTCGTAGCGGTCGAGGCTGACGTTGAATGCCGCCTCATACAGCTCGGTCAGGTTCGCGGCCAGCTCCTTGGCGGTGGTTGCCGGCCGCGCTGCGATCGCCTTGACGGCCTGAAGGTCATCCTCCAGCCGGTGTCGCGACGAGGTATTCAGCATCCGGTTCCTCCCCTAACTGGCAGCTACTTAGCATGCCTGGGAAAGACGACGGATGCATGTTGGCCACATTATGAAGGGCTACTGCCGCCCAGCAGCTTGACCGAGCTGGCCTGCGGGCCCATCGGCCCCTCCGCCTGGCTTCGCGTCACATGCACGATCGAGCCGACCTTGATCTCCCCGAACGTGCCGTTGCCGCAGACATCGCGCGAAAAGTAGAGGTCCGGCGAGTCCTTGACCTCGATGAACCCGTAGTCCTGGTCGGCGAAAATGCGCACGACCACGCCGGTATCACCGGCCGATTCATGGTGCTTCACCTCGCCCTTGCGGATCGCCGAGATCTGCTCCAGCTGACGTTCCGCCGCCTCGAACACACGGTTGATGATCGGGGTGTGATCGCCATTCACCTGCCGGCGCTCTTCTTCCCCCTTGGCAATCACAGGCCCGCGCCCCGGGATATCGATCTCGACCGCGATGCCTAGCGGCGGCTTGGCGCCTTCCGAGCTGCGGTGAGGAATTTCAACGACGACGCGTGCGCCCGTTATGTTCGGATGAAATCGCTCCAGCCGCTCTATGCGCTCGCGGATCTGGGCTTCCAGGGAAGTCGAGCTTTCAAGGTTCTTGAAGGCAATCTGCAGGGGTCGTTCCATCTTTTTCTCCGGTTTAGTGCCGTGACGTCATCGTGCAGAACTCAAAAAGCCGGCTCATGTTCACACAACGCCGCGAGCGCCAATTGACGCCCCACAAGCCGGTGAGAATGTGACGCTATTGTTGACATGGCGACGAGCCCCTGGCTTGCCAACCGCCCGGCGGCCACGGGTGTCCAATACCCGTGCACGCGCCGCGCGGCGCAGCTATTGGTCCACGTTGTGCATATCGAGGGTGTCGGAGTTGGCATCGACGTCCGCTGGATTAAACGGCGTCGGATCGTTTTCAATTCCAGGTTCCGGCGGCTTTGCGTCCGGATCGGCCCATCGCGGTCGGTAGCCGGTTTCAGGTTCAGGCGGCGCGGCTGCCGGCTTCTCGACCTGAACGCTGGTGCCCTCGTCGGCACCGAGGGCGGCACCCGCAGGAAGAAGTGCCACGAACCACGCGATGGCGATGATGCGAAGGCCCCTCTGCATCATGATGGAGCTCGCCCTTCTGTAACTTCGAAGGGTAGCTTTCCACGGACTAGAGCCGCTGTCGATGCTTCATTCGCGGTGCACCAGCGGGCCTTCTGCCACTTCGGTGATTTTATTGAAAAGCAACGACAAGTCCTGCGGCCGCGACAGCCGATGCTCGCCGTCCGCCACCTCGACCAGCTTAGCCCAATCGCCCTTCAACAGGCTGAGAAGCTTACGCGCATGCG
>CALRVN010000390.1:0-3691 GCA_943371625.1 Hyphomicrobium sp. CS1GBMeth3 | reverse complement strand
GAAGCATCGGAGCTCGCGCCGCCGCCGGGGTCTGTCGTGGCCGACTGGAAGCCGCCGAGTGTGGTCGTGCTCGAGTTGGTCGTCGTCGAAGAATTGCTGGCGCTCGGGGCGTTGGTGTTGATGACGCTGCCCGTATCGGCATTCGCCGCTGCGAACTGCCCAGCGATTTGCGCCGCGCGATTTGAATCGATGGGCGTGCGGACGCTGCCGGTCAGGACGATGGCGCGCCCCGCTATCTCGCTGTGGACATTGGATCCGGGGATCAGGCGGGCGAGCAATTGATCGAGAGCAGAAAGGTCAGCGCCGATCGCGACCTCCAGCGTCAGGATCTGCTGGCCGTACTCATCGAAGAAGAAGGCGTTGGTCTGGCCTGTCCCCTTGGCGATAAGGAACACCCGGTCGGACGACTGCACGACGGCATCCAGGACTTTGGGGTCCGAGACGAGGACGTCTTTCAACGGCACCGGGAATTGGACGACAATCGAGCGCCCGACGCCGAGATCGAGCCGCTTTGCCAGCGGAAATGCCGCGTTCGCGGGGATGCGCAGGACGGAATCCTGCACCCTCTGTCCAGCCTGACCTGTTCCTGCATTGCCAGCGAAATCGGCGGCGTGAACGTTGCCAAGACCAGAGGCAACGAGATACACGGCAGCCAAGCCGGCGCGCGCCCACTTTAGGGTCGTTCGCATGAGTAGATTACCTTTTTCGAACAGCCGAAAACTGATGCACGCAACTCAGTTCACGCCGTACGCACGCGAAGGAACGCCATAGCGCAACACGCGCACCGATCCACCGCGCTGATCGTTCATCGCACCCGTCGGTCCCTTACCGTTGGGATCGCCGTCGGCAACGCTACGTAGAGACAGGCTGATCTCGCCCAACGAATTGGCGCGAGCCATCAGCTCTGCCTGTTGAGGATTCAGCTCGAGGGTTGCCGTGTTGGCGGCTCCCTCGGAAGACTTGGCGCCCTCTTTCGCGCCGATGGTCTGGCCGATCGCCAGCACACGCACGTTGTAGAAGAGAGTGTCGGAAACGGTGTCGTCCTGACCGGTCGGGCCGCGCTCGCGGCGGGTCAAGATGACGTCGACGCGGTCGTTGGGCAGGATGAGACGGCCGGCTGCCGTCTCCTCCTTGATCTTGGTCGAGATGGCACGCATGCCGCTGGGAAGGATCGCGGCGAGGACGCCGCCCTGCCCGGCCTTGATCACCTTCTGCTGCGTCACCGGCTCGCCTTCGAGCAACGGCGCGCGCGCGATGGCGTCGGTGACGAGCTTCATGCCCTCCTCGCCCTGCGCCGCGGTGATGAACCCAGAGGTCACGGCTTCGGTAGGCCAAGTCTGCCAGCGGAAGTCCGTCGGCTTGGTGACTTCACCGAGCTGAATATTGCGACGAGCAACAAGGACCTCGGTCGCGTCGATGGGGACGGCTACCTGCGTCGGCGAAGAAGGCGTGCTGACGATCGAGCGCATGAGCATGAAGGCGACGAGCCCGGCGCCCCCAGCGATCATGATCCCTATCAATTGTGCTCGCTTCACAGCCCGACGGTTCCTTGCAGCGGCGCGATTTCCTACGCTCCCGACCTTGCCGAACAAACGTCAACGCATAGTTAATCGCCGTCGCGAAACGAGGCTCGGTGCGGCAACGGTCGGCCCTCAGTGGCCGAGGAGCAGCGGGATAGCAGTCAGGGGGTAGACTGTGAGCGCACCGGCCGTGATTGCCACGCCGTAGGGAATGCTCCGGCTCTTGTGCAGACGGAGAGCCCAGCCGGGCAGGGGAAGCGCGCCAGCGGGCAGACCGCGGTAGGCCAAAGCCAGGAGCGCGAGGATCCCGCCAAAGATCGTCACCCAAACAACGAACGGAAGGAGTTGCTCATACCCCACCCACAGGGCAGCAGCCGATAAGAGTTTGGCATCACCGCCGCCAAAGAGCCGGAACTGGAATAGCACCATGCCGGCCAACAGCGCCGCGACGCCGACGACGGTATGCAGCAGCATGTCCTCGAGGGACATTCCGGCGAAGAGCGCGGCGATGAAAAACCCTGCCACAAGCACAATCGAAATTGCGTTGGCGATCCGCAAGGTCAGCACATCCATTGCTGCCGCATAGATCATGAGCAGGGGAAAAGCCAACAGCAGAGGATTGAGGGCCAAAGCTACTCTCCGGGCGCTTCGAACTGCCGACGCGCATCAACTTGGACGGTGCAGCTAAACAAACCACTAGCGAGGCGGGACTCCAGATACGAAAGGGCCGCGGGCACTCTCGCGCCGCGGCCCTAACGTTCAAGCCAGCGTGGCTTACTTCATGACCAGCTTGGCGGCGATGCTGTTGAGCATCGTGTTCAGGTTACCACCGACGAGGGTGGCACCGCCGACGATGGCAACGCCGATGAGGGCGGCGATCAGGCCATACTCGATGGCAGTGGCGCCGGATTCGTCGTGGGCGAAACGAGCAAGAAAGGACTTCATTTGACAGCAACTCCCATTTTTTTGGTTCGGCGCATACAACCGCATGAGCCAATGACCCCAACAGCCGTTCGCTGCGGGACTGATGCCTTTATGGCCCCCAGTTCTTAAACCTAAGTAAAACGAACTAATTTGCTCATAAATGCATCTTAGGAATGCGTTACTCTAATTGATAAGTATTGATGAGAGTTGCATTCAGGCGCACCCGCATCGGATGATCTTGAGGCATGTCATGCATTTTCTATGTACATCTCGGTTATCTTCCCCGCAGCTGCGAGCATGCCGTGCCATATTGTCTCCGCGTTGCGGCGGCCTGCGCTCGTTATACAGTCGCTAATCTTGCGACAACCTAGGAATCGCGACCGGGCCCGGCTCGCGTTTTGCCTTCACGAGACGTTCGGCGGCGCTTTAGGTCTGGGGATTACCGATTTTTTCACCAATCCTTGCGGTAATGCGGGTCAATCGTAGAGGACGCGTCCCGCGCATGTCGGCTTTCAAGCGCCTGCCCGCCCGAATTTTCCGTCATGGCACTAGCCGCGCCGTCGGTGTTGTGGGTCTAGCGCTTATCGCGCCCTGCTCGGCCGGGGCCGCAGACCTCGTCGTCTCCTACGACCAGTCGCAATTGCTGCGCCTGCCGCGGCAGGTAGCGGAAGTCATCATCGGAAACCCGTCGATCGCCGACGTCGCGGTCCAAGGCGGGAACCTGCTCGTCATCACCGGCAAATCGTTCGGCGTGACGAACATCATCGCGCTCGACGCCGAGCGGAATGTCATCCAGGACCAGCGCGTCATCGTCGATCAGGACGAACGCCGGACGGTGGCCTTGTTCAGGGGATCGTCACGCCAGACGTTTACGTGCGCCCCTAACTGCACGCCGGCCATCATCGTCGGGGATGATCCGAAGATCTTCAACGACATCAACGCCGCCGCGGCAACCAAGCGGGGAGTGTCAGCTCCCAATCGTCCAGCCCAGGGCGGCGAATAGCACAAAAATTGGCGCAACGGTTTACCAGTCAGCAAGTAATCTTGCGCAAATTTCAGACGAAGTAACACCTACTTCAGGAACGGAAAGTTAGGTTCGTCGCTCGTCAGTCGCGAGCCGTGCATGCGTTCCGAGCCAACATCCCACACATCCTTTGAAGCGGCGCCGACTCGGTTTGGCGTCCGCGGGTTGTGGCGCAACGAGGATGGTGCGACGGCGATCGAGTTCGGGCTGATTGGACTTCCGT
>CALRVN010000389.1:0-3717 GCA_943371625.1 Hyphomicrobium sp. CS1GBMeth3 | reverse complement strand
CTCGAGCGGCAGCAGGTCGGGATCGGGGAAATAGCGGTAGTCGTGCGCTTCCTCTTTGCTCCGCATGGAGCGCGTCTCGCCCTTGCCGGGGTCGAAGAGGCGCGTCTCCTGGTCGATCTTGCCGCCGGCCTCGATGATGTCGATCTGGCGGCGCGCCTCGACCTCGATCGACTGGCCGATGAAGCGGATGGAGTTGACGTTCTTGATCTCGCAGCGGGTGCCGAGCTTGTCGCCGGGCTTGCGCACCGAGACGTTGACGTCGGCGCGCAGGTTCCCCTTCTCCATGTCGCCGTCGGAGGTGCCGAGGTAGCGCAAGATGGTGCGCAGCTTGGAGACGTAGGCCTGCGCCTGCTTCGATGACCGCATATCGGGCTTGGAGACGATCTCCATCAGCGCGACGCCGGAGCGGTTCAGGTCGACGTAGGAATAGTCGGGGTGCTGGTCGTGGATCGACTTGCCGGCGTCCTGCTCCAGATGCAGGCGCTCGATGCCGACCGTCATCGTCTCGCCGTCGACGTCGATCTCGACTTCGCCTTCGCCGACCACCGGGTACTTGTACTGGCTGATCTGATAGCCCTGCGGCAGATCGGGGTAGAAGTAGTTCTTGCGGTCGAAGATGCTGCGCAGGTTGATCTTGGCGTTGAGGCCGAGGCCGGTGCGCACGGCCTGAGCGATGCACTCGGCGTTGATCACCGGCAGCATGCCCGGCATTGCCGCATCGACGAGCGACACGTGGCTGTTGGGCTCGGCGCCGAACTCAGTCGACGCGCCAGAGAACAGCTTCGATTTGGAGGCGACCTGCGCGTGCACCTCGAGGCCAACGATGACCTCCCACTGACCGGTGGCGCCTTCGATCAGGTTCTCGGACGTGCGGGCCTCAGCCTTGTCTTGCATGTCGATGCTCCTCGCAAGAGCCCTCGTTATCGCAGGGCGCCGAGCGGGGCAAGCCGTCGAGGCCGGCGGGCTAGTGGCCTTCGGCCTCGACCTCTTCAAGCTCCATAGGCAAGGGCGCAATTTTCAAGGGATCGCCGTGGCGGCGGGACTGGCCCTCGAAGTAGCAGCCTTCCTCGAGCACGAGCTTTTTGTGGTAGATCTGGCCTTCGACATTGCAGCCGGCACCGAGCGTCAGCTCGCGCGCATAGATCGCGCCGGAGAACTCGCCCAGGACCACCACCTTGTCGGCGACGATGAGACCTCCGACCTCGCCCCGCTCGGCGATTTTCAGCGTGGAGCAGCGGACCTCCCCATCGATGACCCCCTCGATGCAGACCGGTCCATCCAACTGCAGCGCACCGATAATGGTCACGCCACGGTTGATCACGAGCGCACTGCGGACAGCGCGCGCGTCGGCAACATTCACGTCAGCCATTTACGCAATACCCCCGGAACGTCCACCCTGTCCGTCCCCGCCATTAACCGTTGCGGGAAAGAAGTGGCACTTTTCGGGCATAGGCGGAAAGTTTCGCCAGGGCGCCGCTCGATTGTCACCGTGCCGCCGAACGCGCGTAGCGTCATGGGAGCCGCAATTCGGAGCAGGCCGCGGGCAAGGAACATGAAGCGCAAATGGCTTTACATCGCGGCGCTGCTGTCGGCGGCCGTACCGGTGGCTGCACTGGCATATGCGCCGTACCTGCCGCGGCTACTTTGGGAGGGGTATCCGGCTGCGACCTGGCCGGCGCACGGGAGCTTCGCCGAGGTCGATGGGGGGAGTGGTGACGCGTTGCCGGCGGCGCGACTTAGCGTTCCCAACGAAAAGCTGGCTTCCCTGTTCGCCAACACAGAGGGGCGGGCGATCCTGGCGGCGCGGGACGGTCAGTTGGCGATGGAGCACTACGCTCCCGGAATCACCCGCGACACGCGCCTCAATTCCTATTCGCTAGCCAAAAGCCTGATCGGGGCGCTGACCCTGAAGGCCATCGCCGAAGCTCGCATATCGGCGCGCGAGATTCCCCTCGGGTCGCTGCTGTCGGAACTGTCCGGGACCGCCACTGGGCGGCTGCCGCTTTGCCGCTTCCTCGACATGCGCAGCGGGATCGCCTTCGAGGTCGGCCCCAAGAAACAGGCGTCGGGCTTCGATCTGAAAGACTTCGAAGCGACCAAACTGAACCTCTTCGGACCCATGGCGCAGCTGCACATGCAGGGGCTGGCGAGCGTCGAAGCGCGGCTGGTGCCGCAGGACGGCAAAAGTGCATCCGATGCTTGTGACCGCGGCGACTACAGCTACCAGAACGTCAATACCGCGATCATAGGCGAGGTGCTGGAGCGCGCCTACGGCAAGCCCCTGCAGGAGATTCTAGGCGAGCAGATCTGGAAGCCGGCCGGCGCCGCACCGGCGGAGTGGCGGCGCTACGGAGAGGACTTACGCGTCACCCCCTACTGCTGCATCTACGCGCGTCCGATGGACTGGCTCAAGGTGGCGCAGTTCCTGCTCGACAACGGCAAGCCGGGTGCGCCATTTCTGCCTGAGCCGATGTGGCGCGGGCTTGTTGGGCTCGACGTGCCGGAGCTATCGCTGCGTGCAGGGCACTATGAGAATTTCGTCTATCACAACGTGCTCGACCGGACGGGCGAGCCATTGCAGGGGCCGTTCGCGTATTTCTTCGGAAGCCGGGGTCAGGCGGTCTACCTGATGCCGAAGGAGCGGCTTGCGGTCGTGCGCTTCGGCAGCCGGGTGCAGCTATTGCACTCGACGCTGTATCAGGTCGGGCGCTCGATTGGTGAGGTCGATCAGCTGCGGCGGGCGAGCCAGTAGCCGAGGCTGGCCCAGACGAGCCCCAGGAAGAAACCCATGACGAGCTGGGCCGCCTCGCCGCCCAGCGCGTGGACGGGCATGAAGCCAACCGCGACGACGATCCAATAGAGAGCGAAACCGGCCAGGGAGGCAGCAAAGGCGGCGACGATCAATTTCTGCCACTGGTCGGCGCGGCGACCCAGTAAGAACGCGACGATGATGATCGCGGGATTGAGAGCCGCGATCGTCACCAGGGTCCAGGGATCGAACGGGACGATTTCCATTCTAGATTGCTTTCTGACACGAGCTGCGACGGTCTTCGCTCAAGCAACCCACTGCAAGATGGATGGCCGGCGCTCGCGCCGGGGCGCCTTGCGCCCATGGCCCTCCGGGCCAAGTGAGAGATGCACTCCCCACTAGGCTTCCTTGCCGCCGTTGCCTTCGATCTGATGGCGTAGCTTTTCTTCCTCGTACTGGACGAACCAGCCGATCATCTGCCGCCACAGCGCCTCGGTGAGCTGAGGGGGAAGTCCCTTTTCCGTAGCGCGGGCCTTGACCTTGTCGATGACCTGCTGAATGCGCCAGGGCACCACTGCCTCGGCGGGGTTGTTCTTCAACTGCCAGGCGCGGTCGACGTAGCCGAAACGCTCGGCGATGAGGTCGACGAGCTCGGCGTCGATGCGGTCGATCTCATCGCGCACCTGACCCATGTCGGCGCATTCCCACGGGCGTTTTGGGTCCATCAGCGAGGTCCTTAGAGATTTCGGTCAGGTGCTTAGCATGCGCGGGCGGGAGGTGCCACAGGGGCAACGGTAGCTATTGGGGCGACTGCATAAGGGCCGGACGACCAGGATCGCCGATCGCCTCAGAGGTCAGCAGCTCCGAGCATTCGCGGTGCGGTTCCAGACCCCAGGACTTGTGAATGCGGTTGATCTTGGCGCAATGGACCACTTTCTCAGCGGGCGTCAGATCGGGCATCGGAATTT
>CALRVN010000388.1:0-3735 GCA_943371625.1 Hyphomicrobium sp. CS1GBMeth3 | reverse complement strand
GTCGCTTTTTCTTTTGTCCGGAGCTGTGCGCGGATCCTAGTTGCGATCCTGCGAGAGCTTGTCGATTTTTTGCTGCATCGTGGCGAGCTGAGCCTTGAGATCGCTGATCTCGGTCGCCTCGCCGCCCGGCTTGACCGCCTCGCCGCCCTTGGCAGGTCCCTCGCCGCGCTTGCCCGGAAGCCCTGTGAACGGGCTCCACATCGACAGCGCCTGCTCGAACATCTGGATATTCTTGCGCGCGGCGTCCTGGTAGACCTCGAACGCGGACGCGGGGTTTGAGAACGCGCTCGCGAACTGGGTGCGGAACTTCTCCTGCTCCTTGACGAGATTCTCGAGGCTGAACTGCAGATACCCCGGCACCATGCGGCCGATGCTGTCGTCGTAGAAGCGGATCAACTGGCGTAGGAACGGCACTGGGAGCAGCGTCTGCCCCCCGACCCGGTTCTCTTGCTCGACGATGATCTGGGTGAGCACCGAGTGGGTCAGGTCGTCGCCGGACTTCGCGTCGTAGACGACGAAATCTCTATCGCCGCGCACCATCGCCGCCAGATCTTCGAGCGTCACGTAGGTGCTCGTCTCAGTATTGTAGAGTCGCCGGTTGGCATATTTCTTAATGACAACCGCTTCTCTTTTCTCGGCAGGCACGTCGGGTTTGTTCAACATTGCTGGGCCGTTGCAGAAGATTTTTGCACTGCGGCAGCGTAACACACCCCCCACCTTCGGTACCAGCCGTTTGTGTTGACCGCCGCAGGCATTTAGCGCATTAGCTGGCGGCAAGCCTAAGCTTTGGTAACACGCCGTTTATCACGCGGCCTGGCCGGGGCCCGGATTGGGGCGGCGCCGCGCGGCGCGCGGATGGCTCATGGACGGCTTCAGAACCTATGCGCTAGAGGAGGCGCCTTCTCGGATGAGCGACGACACCACGATTGTCATTGCCAGCGCGGCCCGCACCCCCGTCGGCGCGTTTAACGGCTCCCTGGCGAGCCTGTCCGGACACGAGCTGGGCAAAGTCGCCATCACCGCCGCTCTCGAGCGCGCCGGCATTCAGCCGGGCGACGTCTCCGAAGTGATCCTCGGCCAGGTTCTCACCGCCGGCCAGGGCCAGAACCCGGCTCGTCAGGCATCGATCGCCGCCGGCATCCCCGTAGACAGCCCCGCCTGGGGCATCAACCAGGTTTGCGGCTCGGGCCTGCGCGCCGTCGCGCTGGGCGCTCAGCAGATCCAGTCCGGCGCCGCGAACATCGTCGTCGCCGGCGGCCAGGAGAGCATGAGCCAGTCGATGCACGCCTCGCACATGCGTTCCGGCACCAAGATGGGTCCGGTCGAGTTCGTCGACACGATGGTCAAGGACGGCCTCTGGGACAGCTTCAACGGCTACCACATGGGCACCACGGCCGAGAACGTTGCGCGCCAGTGGCAGATCACGCGCGAGGATCAGGACAAGTTCGCCGTTGCCTCGCAGAACAAAGCCGAGGCCGCCAAGAAGGCCGGCAAGTTCAAAGACGAGATCGCCTCCGTCACCATCAAGGGCAAGAAAGGTGACACGGTCGTCGCCGAGGACGAGTACATCAAGGACGGCGTTACCGTCGAAGGCATCGCCAAGCTGCGGCCCGCCTTCGACAAGGCCGGCACCGTAACCGCCGCCAACGCCTCCGGCATCAACGACGGCGCCGCCGCTCTCGTGCTGATGACGGCCGCAGAGGCCAAGAAGCGCGGCATCGAGCCTCTCGCTCGCATCGTCTCATGGGCCCAGGCGGGCGTCGATCCGTCGATCATGGGCACCGGTCCGATCCCCGCCTCCAAGAAGGCGCTGGAGAAAGCCGGCTGGACTCCCAAGGACCTCGACCTCATCGAGGCCAATGAAGCCTTCGCCGCTCAAGCTTGCGCCGTGAACAAGGGCGTCGGCTGGGACACCGATAAGGTCAACGTCAACGGCGGCGCCATCGCCATCGGTCATCCGATCGGTGCTTCCGGCGCCCGCGTGCTGACGACCCTCGTCCACGAGATGAAGCGCCGCGGTGCCAAGAAGGGCCTCGCAACGCTGTGCATCGGCGGCGGCATGGGCATCGCCATGTGCGTCGAGCGCGACTGATAGAAAGTTCGCCCACAAATTGCTCCGTTCCGTTTCGGACCGGAGCCACTGCCCACCCCAATTCAAATCAACAAGAGACCATTCTAAGGGAGGTTCTTCATGGCTCGTGTCGCCCTGGTGACGGGAGGGACGCGCGGCATCGGCCACGCGATTTCCATCGCCCTCAAGCAAGCTGGCTACCGCGTCGCCGCCAACTACGCGGGCAATGACGCAGCCGCGCAGCAGTTCCAGGTCGAGACGGGCATCCCCGTGTTCAAGTGGAACGTCGGCGACTTCGACGCCAGCGCCGCCGGCGTGGCTCAGGTCACCAAGGAAGTCGGCCCCATCGACGTGCTGGTCAACAACGCCGGCATCACCCGTGATGCCATGCTCCACCGCATGACTAAGGAGCAGTGGCAGGAAGTGATCAGCGTCGACCTCGACAGCCTGTTCAACGTTACCCGCCACGTCATCGACGGCATGCGTGCCCGTTCCTTTGGTCGCGTCATCAACGTCTCGTCGATCAACGGCCGCAAGGGCCAGATGGGTCAGTCGAACTACTCCGCCGCCAAGGCCGGCGCCCACGGCTTCACCAAGGCTCTCGCCTTCGAGGGCGCTTCTAAGGGCATCACCGTCAACACCATCGCGCCGGGCTACATCGCCACCGAGATGGTCGCCGCCGTGCCGAAGGAAGTCCTCGACACCAAGATCATCCCGCAGATCCCCGTCGGCCGCCTCGGCGAGTCCGAGGAGATCGCGCGCGTGGTGACCTTCCTGGCGTCCGACGCCGCCGGCTTCATCACTGGCGCCTGCTTCGACATCAACGGCGGCCACTACATGGCCACCTGATCTCAGGCACGGTCCTCTGAAATGAAAATGGCCGGGCGAAAGCCCGGCCATTTTCGTATCTGGATTTGGCTCTCGGCTATCTACCGCCGCCGCCGATGCGCGTGCGGATGATGCGTGGGTAGTCGTCAGCCTGATCGCCTGCCGACGGCTGCGCCGCGTCGCCATAGCTCCACCAGCGCTCAGGATCGTTGCCCGTAGCCTGCTGTGCCGCCGGTTCCTGCGGAGCGACGGTCGCGCTCATGCTCTGCGGCTGACGCGACGGCTGCCCGCCCGCTGCCGCATTACGCTGCTGCGAAGTCGGCGCCGCGAACCAAGCCTCGATCAGATCCAGCTCGTCCACCGACAGGCTGAGACCCTGGCTGCGGCAGCGCGCGACGACGAAATTGCGGAACCGCGATGCAAAGAGGCTCGCCGAAGCGCCCTGGTCGAACCAGGGATCCGCCTCGCTCACCACATCGAGCACGAAGCGCACGTCGTCGCGGCGGATCTCGATCCCGATGCTTTCCGCACGCTTGACGATGTTGACCAGCGTCTGCTGCCCGGCGAGCCCGTTCGCTGCGATCTCCTGCGCCATCACGTCGAACAGCGTGCGGTAGTCCTGCGGCGACAGCGTCGGAGCCTGGCTCGCTTCGTGGATGCGAGCAATCGACTGCTGGATGGCGGCGGCGCCCTGAGCAGAGCGCTGCGATCCGGCAGCTGGCTGACGTGACAGCCCCGGCTGGCCCGAGAGGGTATCGGGCTGTGCCGGGGCCAGCGGTGCACGCTGCGCCGACGGGGCGGCAGCCCCGGTCTGCGCGGCAGCAGGCCGCTGAGTG
>CALRVN010000387.1:0-3748 GCA_943371625.1 Hyphomicrobium sp. CS1GBMeth3 | reverse complement strand
GCGCCCGCTCCTGGTTTTCGGGCTTGGGTGACTATACCGCGATCCGCCATCGAACGGTCGTGAAATGAATGTGGATACCGGGATGCGCCAGATTCGGCTCGTGGACGGAAGCGGCTCATCGCGCTAACAGATTTGAAGCCTTGGTGTTTCGCCCATGCAAGTAGACGGCACGCGCGCCCCGTTGCCATCGACAGCCGCCGGCCCTGAGAAGGCGCTGGCAGCCTGTGTCGATCCCGCGTGGATCATCGACCCTGCGAAAGGGCGCGTCCTCGCCGCCAACCCCGCCGGCGCCGCCCGGCTTGGACTACACCCCGATGCTGCCTCCGGCACGCTCGATGCCGCGATGCCCGGGCTCGTACGTCTGCGGGCGATGGTTCGCGAGCCGATGGAAGAAGGCCGGCGCGAGCCGCTCGTCTTCTGGACCGCCTACGGCGCCGAGAACTTGATGTGCGACGTCGCCTCTTTGTCTGACGCCCAGCACGCCGGGGAACTTGTCCTCGTCAGCATCGCCTCCGGCTCTCACCGTCGCGTGACGGCCGAAGCGCGCGTAACCGCCGACAAGGCACCGATCGCTCTGCCGCCCCCGACGACGCCGTCCGCCGACGACGCGGCCACAATGACCAAGATCGCCGCGGCGATCCGCAACGGCTTCTCGGCCGGGCGGCCCGATCCCGAGCTGGCGGACGAAGACCCCGACCCGCCCCCGATCGCAGCCCCCTCCGACAGAAGTGCCCAGGTCTCCAAGCTCGCGCATGAACTGCGCACGCCCTTGAGCGCAATTGCTGCGGCAGCAGAGATCATGAAGGACGAGCGCTTCGGCTCCATCGAGAACGAGCGCTATCGCGGTTACACGTCCGACATCCACGACAACGCCCGCCACGCGCTGGCACTGATCAATCGTCTCCTCGGCGGCGATACGACGACCGACACTGGCAGCGGGCTCGAAACGGCCGAGACTGACCTCAACGCGCTGGCGGAAAGCGCTGTGTCGGCCGTGCGGCCCCTGGCAGACAAGGCCGGCTTGAAACTCGTCCACGAGCTGCATCGCCGGCTGCCTCTCGTCACCGCCGACGCCACGACGGTTCGGCAGATCCTGTTCAACCTGCTCTCCAACGCCATCAAGTTCACCCCCAAAGGGGGCGACGTCCGTATCGTCACGGGGCTCGGATTCGACCGCTCCGTTTTTGTCGCAGTCCAGGACACGGGCGCCGGAATGAGCGCAGAGGCAATCGCGGCCGCGCTCGAAGCCGAGGTGCCCGAAGCTCCCCAGCGGAGTGAGGCCGGCGGTCACGGCATCGGCCTGCCGCTCGCGCGCAGCCTTGCCCAATCGAACGGCGCGCGCCTCGAAATCGATAGTCAGGTGGGAGAGGGGACCGCCGTCGCGCTCATCTTCCCGCGCGATCGCGTCGTCGCTGCGACGGCCGCGCCCGAACCTGTTTCGAATTAGAGGATTTCTAATCTATTGGCATCGCTTGCGCTTTTGTTGACGGCGCCCGCACGCGCACGTTAGGGATGATGGTGCAGCGCAGGGCATCGCCACACGTGCCCGCAGTTGCAATCACCCATATCGGGGCCTTGAACCCCGACTATGTCGGAGCGATTGATGCGGTTTTTCAGCGCCCACTTGCGCATCGCGGCCTGTGCCGCCCTTCTCGCCGCCGCCGGAACGTTTCCGGCTTTCGCGTCGGGCGAGGTCAACATCTACTCCTACCGCGAGCCCGGGTTGATCAACCCCATGCTCGAAGCCTTCACCAAGGATACCGGCATCAAGACCAACGTGGTGTTCGCCACCAACGGTCTGATCGAGCGCCTCGCCGCTGAAGGCAAGAACAGCCCCGCCGACGTTCTGCTGACCAATGAGTCCGGATTGCTGCTTCAGGCGGTTGACGCCGGTGTCACGCAGCCCGTGAACTCGCCGACCCTCGACAAGGAAATTCCCGCGAGCCTGCGTGCCGCCGACAACCAGTGGTTCGGCCTGACCAAGCGCGCCCGCGTCGTCTACGCCTCAAAGGACCGCGTCAAGCAGGACGCGATCACCTATGAGGAGCTCGCCGATCCCAAGTGGCGCGGCAAGATCTGCATCCGCTCCGGTCAGCACACTTACAACATCGCGCTCATCGCCTCGATGATCGCGCACCACGGCGAAGAGTACACCGAGAAGTGGCTCAACGGCCTCAAGGCCAACCTCGCACGCCGCCCTGCCGGCGGTGATCGCGAAGGCGTGCGCGACGTGCAGGCAGGCCTCTGCGACCTCGCCGTCGGCAACACCTATTACATGGCGGCGATGCTGAAGAACCCGGACCAGAAAGCCTGGGCCGACGCCGTTCACATCATCTTCCCCAACGAGGCTGACCGCGGCACGCACGTCAACGTGTCGGGCATGGCGATGGCCGCCAATCCGCCGAACAAAGACAACGCGCTGCGCCTCATGGAGTACCTCGCTTCTCCAAAGGCTCAGGAGCTCTACGTTGAGAAGAACGGCGAATATCCCGTCCTCGAAGGCGTGAAGGCCTCCGATCTGGTGCAGAGCTGGGGGCCGTTGAAAGCCGATCCGCTGCCGCTCACGCAGATAGCGGCGTTGCGCAAGAAAGCTTCCGAGCTTGTCGACAGTGTGCAATTCGATCAGGGGCCGAGCAACTGATGTCAGAGATCGACACCTTCCAGAAGGGCCGCACGTCCCGCGATCTCGCGGTGCCCGCGGCCGCCATGTTCCCCGCCGCTGAACGTCTCGTCGGTGTCGGGTTCCGCTGCTGGCTGCAGGGCTTCCAGACTAGCGACATTGGCTGCTGGGAGCTTGCCTGGGAAGAAATCTCCCGCGCCGTCGGCCCCCAGGCCGCCAAGCCCCTGATGACCGAGCTCGCGTGCTGGGTCCGCGCCGTGCAGGATTCCGCCGAGCGCCGCATCGAGGTCTTCCCCGCCCAGTCACGCCGCTTCTGTCGCGACGAGTGCCTCGCCATTTCGATGGTCGCTGCCTGCCAGCACTCGACGTGCCCGGCATTCCGCGCCTGCGCCGTCGCGCTGCTTGGCTGCAATGACGTCGACGAGGCGATCGAAGGTGCCGAGGGCTTCGCGCGCTGCCTCAAGCAGGCGGGCCAGGTTCTCTCACCTGGCACTGCATTCATGGGCGCCAGCCTCGTGACCCCGGGCGTTCGCGGACGCTGCTGAACCGGCAACCGCCGCGCCGATCGAGGTGATTGAAAGCGCGGCTGATGAGTGTTCGAGACCCCGAGCCGAGCTACCAGCGCACTCTCGCGGCCTCGCTCACCGATGCCCTTGTTGGCGTCATCAATCTCCCGTCGACAATATCCGCCTGGCGTCAGCGCCGCCTCGCATCGCCCGCATGGACGGCAATCGTCACGGCGATCCTGCTCGTCGTGCTGCTGCCGCTCGTGACCGTGCTCTATCTGGCCGTCACGCCCGCCGACAACATCTGGCCGCACCTCGTCTCGACCATCCTGCCGGGCTCTATCGCGCGCACGCTGTTGCTTTGCGCAGGCGTTGCCTTCGTCAGCTTCTCGGTTGGAACGGCCGCGGCGTGGCTCATCACCATGTACCGCTTCCCCGGTCGCGAAATCCTCGACCGTCTGCTCGTGCTGCCGCTCGCCGTGCCGACCTACATCGTCGCCTACTGCTACGTCGAGCTGCTCGACTACGCCGGCCCGGTGCAGACGCACTTGCGCTCGGCTTTCGGCTTGACCACAGCAGGCGACTATTGGTTCCCTCACGTGCGCTCGCTCGGCGGCGGCAT
>CALRVN010000386.1:0-3770 GCA_943371625.1 Hyphomicrobium sp. CS1GBMeth3 | reverse complement strand
GATGGAGGATTTGCTGCTCGATCTGCCGCTGCCGTCGCTGGTCGGACGGCACCAGATCGTCAACGCGGGTACCGCCGTCGCGGCGGTATTGAAGCTGGCCGCGGCGCTGCCCGAACTCGGGATCAGCGAGCAGGCCATCGAGCAGGGGCTGACCGGTGCTCGGTGGCCGGCGCGCATGCAGCGGCTCGATTCCGGTCCGCTGCCTTCGTTGCTGCGGTCCGGTGCAGAACTGTGGCTCGACGGCGGGCACAATCCGGCTGCGGGTCGCGCGCTGGCGCAGACGCTTGCCGACCTGGAGGAGCGGTCACCGAAGCCGCTGCATCTCATCGTCGGAATGATGGGCCTCAAGGATGCTGCCGGGTTCCTGGCGCCGTTCCGCGGGCTGGCGAGCCATGTCGTGACGGTGCCGATTCCCGGTGCGCACGAGGCGCCGCATGCGCCAGAGACGCTGGCCGAGACGGCGCGCGAGGTGGGGCTGAAGGCGGAGAGCGCGACCGACATCGCTGCAGCGCTGAAGCGCACCGACGTCTACCAGCCGGGACCGAAGCGCGTGCTGATCTGCGGCTCGCTATACCTCGCCGGACATGTGCTTGGCCTGCAGGAAGGCGTCGAGCCGCAGGCGAACTGAGGTTCGTCTCATTGCGGGCTATTCGCAGGTTCGGCCGCCCCTGGACGAAATCTGATAGTCGAGACACATCAGTTTCACGGTCGTCGGTGGGGTCGTTGCGCCCTCGACGCGGTAGGTCTTGCGGAAGCGGTCGTTGGTTTCGTCGCGGCAACCGAGGACGAGCTTCTCGGTGTGGCCGGCGTCCTCCGACGCTTCCTCCGTCAAGGTGAGCTTTGCGTCGCCGCTGTCGGAGGTGAAGGTCATCGGCGAGGTCAGTCCGCCGTTGCCATCGTCGGCGAGATAGGAGGCAATGATCGCGTCCTGCTTCACGCCGCCGGCGAAATCTCCGCTCATGACGAAGTCGTCGAGCTTACCGGCGGGCGTTTTGCCGGCAATGACGATCAACCGGTCGCGATTGAATGCGATCTGATCATTGCCCATCGCGCCCATACAGCCCCACTGCCAGACGCCGGCAGAAACGGGGCCGGCTGACAGCATGACTGCGAGGGTGAGGGGCAGGAAGTAGCGGCAACGTCCCATGGTTTGCTCCAGGAGCTAAATTGAGCACGATCATATTCCCGAGCGC
The DNA here is from genome assembly GCA_943371625.1 of Hyphomicrobium sp. CS1GBMeth3. GTDB lineage: Bacteria > Pseudomonadota > Alphaproteobacteria > Rhizobiales > Hyphomicrobiaceae > Hyphomicrobium_A. The sequence continues at coordinate 2,577 of CALRVN010000386.1, read as the reverse complement.
GGGAGGCTTCACTGCCGATGTGGCCCCCGGACAACGCCTTGGCATTTAATGCCCACCGCAAGCATATCGGAATTGCATCTTAATTGCTTACTCGAACAGTATAGAAATATGGGGCTGAGCCTTTGATCGCATCTGGTGCGATCGCGCTCGGGATGCCTCTCGCGTGTTGTTCTTTGCGTAGGGTCTTAAAATGTATCGGCGTTGGCTCGCGTTCATTGCGGTATGCAGCATTTCGTCGTTTGTTGGCTTGGGCTCAGGTGCAGCGGCGCAGGAGCAGCCGACGTCTCAACCAGCGACTTCGACCCCGCTTCCTCCGGTGACTGTTGAGGCCGCGCCGGCAGCAAAAGCCAAGAAGGCGGTGGCAAAGAAGAAGCAAAAAAGTACCTCGACAGTGCAGGCCACGGCACCCTCAACGCCCCAGCTCACCGTTCCACTTGAAGGCAACTCCAACTCGACGATGACGCCGCCGCCGCCCTATGCCGGCGGCCAAGTGGCTACGGGCGGCCAAGTTGGCGTCCTCGGCAATCGCAGCGTCATGGATACGCCCTTCAACCAGACAAGCTACACGTCGAAGCTGATCCAGGATCAGCAGGCCCATTTCATCTCGGACGCGCTCAAGAACAATCCTTCGGTTGTCGTGAGCTACCCGCCCTCGTCGGGGTTCGACTATTTCACGATCCGCGGTCTCAACGTGAACAACACCGACATCCTGTTCAATGGGATGGCCGGTGTCGGTCCCACCTTCGCAAATTCAATGATGTCGGAATCGATCGAGCGGGTCGAACTCCTTAACGGTCCGAGCGCGCTCCTTAACGGCATGGCCCCTAACGGCAGCCTGGGCGGCACAATTAATCTCGTCCCCAAGCGCGCTGGCGACACGCCACTCACGCAGGTGACGACGAGCTATGAAATGAATTCCAACTTCGGCGAGCACTTGGACATCGGGCGGCGCTACGGAGCGGACAAGGAATGGGGCGTGCGCTTCAACGGTTCGTATCGCGATGGCGACATGGCGATCGACAACCTATCGCGCGAATCCCGCATGGCCGCCCTGGGACTCGACTATCGGGGGGACAGGCTGCGCGTTTCATCCGACCTGGGCTACCAGTACCAGGATCTCCAAGGCCCAAGGGGCTCTCTCGGCGCTATCAGCGTGCTTCCGAAAGCGCCGGACTCGAGGACCAACTTCAGCCAGCCATGGGAGTTTTCGACGCCCGAGGTCTACTACGGAACACTGAGCGGCGAACTGGACATCACCGACAATATAACCGCCTTTGCTGCGATCGGTGGCAGCCAGCGCGAATGGCGATCTTCCGGCTACTACACGATTATCACCAATGCGGACGGAGATCTGGCCCCGCGTACCGCCTGGGGCATTGGTCGCGCGGACAAGATGATCGGCCAGACGAGCCAGGTAGGTGTGCGCGGCTCGTTCGATACGGGGCCGATCTCCCACAAAGCGGTTATCGGCCACAGTTGGTTCGACCGCGACTGGCGCAGCGGTAGCGGACCCGGATTCGCAATCCCCGGCTCGAACATTTATGACCCGACCTATTTCTACGGCATTCCGGAATCGGCTTTCCATTCTGACCCCGACGATGCTCCGAAAATCCAGCTGGTTCTGACGAGCACCATCATCGGCGACACCATGTCCATTCTGGACGAGCGGGTTCAGCTCACGGTGGGCGCTCGTGTTCAGCGCATCCAACAGCAGAATTTCTGGATGGGCGACGTTACCGGCTCCTATGACGAGGACGCCGTGACGCCGATGGTCGGCCTCGTGGTCAAGCCATGGCGCAACGTCTCTCTCTACGGCAACTACATCGAGGGGCTGCAGCAGGGGCAAACCGCCCCGGACGACGCGGTCAACCGCGGCGAGATTTTCCCTCCTTACGTAACTGATCAGTACGAGGCAGGGATCAAGGTCGACTTCGGCGCGATCACGACCACGCTTGCCGCCTACCAGATTTCGGTTCCGAGCGACTACCTGGATCCTGCCACCGGCATCTTCAGCGTCAGTGGCGAGCAACGCAATCGCGGCCTCGAGCTGAACGTCTTCGGCGAACTCACCGACAGCATCCGCGTGCTCGGCGGCGTCTCTTTGATCAACTCGGAACTGACCAGCACGGTGGGCGGCACAAACGATGGCAATACCGGCATCGGCGTTCCTGACTATACCGTAGTTGCAGGCGCCGAGTGGGACACGCCATTCCTCAAAGGGTTCACGCTGACCGGGCGGGCGACATATACGAGCGCGATGTACATCAACGCCAAAAATTCGCTGCAGGCTCCAGGGTGGGCGCGCTTCGATGTCGGCGCGCGATACCGCTTTGAGCTCGCGAACGGCAAGCCGGTTACCATCCGCGCCAACATCGAAAACGTCCTCGATTCGAACTATTGGGTAACGGACACTTATGGCGCCCTGCTGTTGAGCGACCCATTGACGGCAAAGCTGTCAACAACGGTTGACTTCTGAGGGCGGAGCGCCAGCGGCTTCTCCGTCGGCACCCACGACAAATTACCGCTAACTCCGCGCTCTTCCACTTAGGCGGCGCGCGGAATTGCCTGCGAAGTAGC
>CALRVN010000385.1:0-3781 GCA_943371625.1 Hyphomicrobium sp. CS1GBMeth3 | reverse complement strand
CAATCGCGTCGGCGAATTGGGCTTGTACCGTTTGGGGCCGCTCGAACGTCGACGGCCCGGGCAGGAAAGGCTCGCGCCGCGAAACCTTCGTCGGCTCTGCATACGGCGTGTAGCGTTGCTCCGGCTTGGCGTTGCCTGTTGCCGGCTCGAACGTCACCGACGCCTTGGCAAAATATTCGCCGATCCAGTCGGGGATGATCGGCCCACGCCGGCGCGACAGCCGGCGGCTGCGCTCTACCAGACGCATGACGTCGTCGCGCTCGAGGCCGAAGCTGTAGCCGAGCAGCGCGAAGCCGGTGAGGAAGTAGGTGAGGCCCGCGAGCGGCAGCGCGCTGGACATACCGATGAGATCGAAGAACGTCGCCGTCAGCTTCTGCACCCAGTCGCCGACAATGCCGCCGAAGCTATGCCCGAACGGCCATCCGGCCGACAGAGGCAGGGCCGCGAAGCCGCCAGCAATCAGCAGCACGGCGAGCGGAAAGAGGCTGGTCTTTTTGCGGTTGGCCGAGACGCGTTCGGTCAGCATCAACTCCAGCCCCCAGAACATCGGGGCGAGCAGAAGGAAGACGCCGGCAAAGCCAAGTGTGTTGAGGAGAACGTCGGCGAAGATGGCGCCAACTGAGCCGAGTGCGTTGGTCGCCGCGCTGTCGGCAGCGTGGGTCAGGCTCGGATCCGCCTGCGACCAGGTCAGCAGGCTAGCCCAAGCTGCGGCGACGCATGCCAAGAGGACGAGCCCCCCGGCGCGAATTGACCATCCAATCAGCCTGTCTTCCAATACCGCCGGAAGCAGGCGTCTCGGGTCGTGAGACCTGAGCTGGTGCATCTCGAACGTACTCTACGCTACGCAAGTACTACTACTGATCGTTCGAGTGCCTCTCGTACGCTGGCAGGATCGCGGACCAAGGCCAGGCGCAGGTAGTCAGCCCCCGGATTGGTCCCATTGCGTCCAGCTTGCGCCAGGAAGGCACCAGGGAGCACCTTGACACCTGCGCGTTGCCATAAGGTTACCGTTGCCTGAGCAGAACCGCCAAACTTGCTGACATCCAACCATAAAAAGAATCCGCCGGCGGGCCTCTGGTAACCATATTCACCCGCAAGAACCTCATCACAGACGTCGTACTTCGCGCTGTACGCGCGACGGTTCATCTCGACGTGAACCTCGTCCGCCCACACCGCCGCCGACGCGTATTGGGTCGGGCCAGGCATCTGCGGCGCCACCATGTTCCGCAGCTCCGCGAAGCTCTCGATGAAGCGCGCATCGCCAGCACAAAATCCCGATCGCAGTCCCGGCAAGTTCGATCGCTTCGACAGCGAGTTGAACACGACGAGATTGGAAAAGCGCTCCGGCGTCGTCGCCGCGACATCGAGAGCGCCCGGTGGCGGCGTTTCCGAATAGATCTCCGAGTAGCACTCGTCGAACAGCAGCATGAAGTCGTAGGCACGCGCGAGCGACAGCGCGCGCGCAATGTATTCGCGTGACGCTACAGCGCCTTGCGGGTTGGCTGGCGAACAGAGATAGAGCGCGACGGTTCGCTCGAGCAGGGCCTTGTCAGCCGCAAGCGCGTCGAGGTCCGGCAGGAAGCCGGTTTGTGCCGTCGCGTCGAGATAGACGGGTTCGGCATCGACAGCCAGCGCGGCGCCGATGTAGGCGCTGTAGTACGGATTGCACATCAGGACCGCCGGTCGCCCGGCAACGTTCCGGCGTCCCGCCGCCGGCAGCGCAGCGAGAAAAAGTCCTTCCCGCGAGCCATTTATTGGCAGAATCTCCCGCTCGGGGTCTGGCGCTGCGCCAGCACCGTAGCGCCGTGCAGCCCAAGCCGAGATGGATTGGCGCAAGACCGCGGTGCCACGAATCGGCGGGTATTGGGCATAGCTCGACATCGCCTCGATCAGCTTCTCGGCAACGAACGCCGGCATCGGCTCGCGCGGCTCGCCGATCGTCAGGTCGATGATATCGGGATGCCCGGCGGGCGCCGTACCCAGAAGCTTGCGCAGCTGCGTGAAGGGCGAGAGCACGGCGCCATTGGCAAGCGCCGCCAGTCCGGAGGGCGTGGTCATGATCAGGCTCTGAGATGCAGGGAACCGGGACGGCGGCGCCCGACGCAGCGGATAGCTGCACCGCGGGCGAGCGTCTACGGCTGCGGCTTCTCAGGCAAGTGTCGACGGGAGCGCGAGCACGATTTTCACGCGCTCTGTGATTGCCGGACAGCAGCCCAGCCGGCTTACGCCAGATTGAGCGCGCTCACGACCTCGACCACCTGGACGCTGCTCCCGAGGCGAAGAGACCCGGTGCAGCCGGATAGCTGGACTGCCAGCAGGGTCAGGAGCACAGCAACGAGAACTCGGTACATACGCATCTCCGCAGCACGAAATGGGTCGCCATTGGCGTTGGCTCGAAGGGTGAATTGGTTAGGTTAATAAATGATGGACGACCGGCCGGCTCTAGGCCGCCGGAGCGTGCCGTCTGGAAATCCCCGTGCTTGTACAAGGCACTAGAATTCGGCTCCCCAGGAGAGCCACCCCGCTTGCCGATCGCCGAATACGCCCGCTGTCTGCTCTCCATCGCCGAGACGGTGCACTGCTGGCTGGCCTCTCTGAGCGTCCTCGACGCTGCCCGCCGGGCTCGCGTCGCCGCCTACGCCGAGAAGATCGCCTCGACCCTCGAACGCGCCGGTGGCGCCCTGCGGCAGCTCGAGGACGCGCCGCGCGACCGCCTCGCGCGCGAGCTGGCGGTGCGCGAGCTAGGTCGCATCAGCGGTTATATCGAGACGATGGTCGACGCCCTGGAGCATCACCTTGACGGGCGCAAGCTCGCAGGCGTTAAAAGGCGCTTGGAAGTGTTGCGCCCCGGAGAGCTGACGAAAAGCATCGTCGCCGGCCGCAAACCGACCCACATCGACCGCCTGGCCTCGGCGGAGGGCTACTTCAGGGCTCTCGCGGACGGCCTCAGAATGTGAAAGGCGCCGTAGAGCGAGCCATGGATAAGTTCACGACCTTGACCGGTGTCGCGGCCCCTCTGCCGCTGCGCAACATCGACACCGACATGATCATCCCCAAGCAGTTCCTGAAGACGATCAAGCGCACCGGGCTCGGCAAGAGCCTGTTCTACGAGATGCGCTACGACCAGGAAGGCAAGGAGATCTCGGAGTTCGTGCTCAATCAGCCGGCCTACCGCAAGGCGACGATCCTCGTCACCGGCGAGAATTTCGGCTGCGGCTCTTCGCGCGAGCATGCACCCTGGTCGCTGCTCGACTTCGGCATCCGCTGCATCGTCGCCCCGGACTTCGCCGACATCTTCTACAACAACTGCTTCCAGAACGGCATTTTGCCGATCAAGCTGCCGCAGGCCGAAGTCGACAAGCTGATGGACGACGCCAGCCGCGGCGCCAACGCTACGGTCACTGTTGATCTGGAAAGCCAGGAAATCCGCGGGCCGGATGGCGGCGTCATCAAGTTCGACATCGATCCGTTTCGCAAGCACTGCCTGCTGAACGGCCTCGATGCCATCGGCCTGACGCTCGAGAAGAAGCAGTCGATCGAGAAGTTCGAAGAGGCGGCGACGACGTCGCGTCCCTGGCTTTAAGATCGCAGCTTACGCGCCATAAAAATTGCAGCAACAAGGGGAAGCGCTCGTGGCAAAGCCGATTCACATGATGGTGCGCGTGCTGGATGAGGCGCGCAGCGTCGACTTTTACAACAAGGCTTTCGGGCTCGAGATTTCGCAGCGCGTCGACTTCCCCGACTTCACGCTGATCTACATGAAGGGCGCACAGTCGCCCTT
>CALRVN010000384.1:0-3792 GCA_943371625.1 Hyphomicrobium sp. CS1GBMeth3 | reverse complement strand
GCTGAGGCTGACGAATCCAATGACGCTGAGGACGAGATACGAGGCCCAGATGCGGCTGCGCGTGCGCAGGACGACCACGAGGATGATGGCAAAGTGCGCGATCGCGAGCGCGACTCCGACATTGAAAGCGGTACTCATCCCGACGGTGCCGGCTGCGTAGAGCTGCTGCAGCACCAGCGCGAGACTCGTGGCGACAACGACGGTCGCAAGGCCGATGGCGGTGAGACTTGGCGGCCAGGCAAGCCAAGGAGTGTGGCCGGGTCTGTTGGGCATGCCGTGTCTCTCTAAGTCAGCCGGCTTCGCCGATGATGTAGCGGGCGATCGCGCTCTCCTTGACGCCCTTCTCGCTGCGCGCCCAGCCGCGTACCGATACGCCGGCGGCGTGAACGGTGTCGGGATCGCCGGAGACGAGCGGATGCCACCATTCTAGCCCGCGGCCCTCCTGCAGGCTGCGGTAGGCACAGGTGTGGGGCAGCCAGGAAAGATCGTCGATTTCCTTCGGGCGCATCTGGATGCAATCGGTGACGCGCTTCTTGCGGTTGGCGTAGTCGGAGCAGCGGCAGCTCTGCGTGTCGAGCAGCTTGCAGGCTAGGCTGGTGAGATAGATGGCGCCCGTGTCCTCGTCCTCGACCTTGAGCAGGCAGCACTGGCCGCAGCCGTCGCACAGCGATTCCCACTCCTCGCGGGACATCGCGGCTAGCGGCTTTATCTCCCAGAACGGGCGATAGCCGGGCGCTTCCTGATTGGGGTCGGGCTGCTTCATCGGGGCGCCTTGTAGCACATAGAAGCGTGCCGTCACGCTTCCGGGGGCGCGTTAAGCTTGCGCACCAGTGTTGTGCGCCTGAGCACGAGGTATGTGAGCAGCGCGCCGGAGGCCGAGGCAGCGGCCATTACCGCGGCGTTGATCAGCACGGGTGGCAGCGTCTCGGGCGAATCCAGGGTTGCGATCCAGCCGCTGATCGCGATCCCGGCGGGATAGACCAGGGAGGCCAGCACACACGCCCACCACGTCAAGCGACCACCCCAGGCGACATAGGCCGCAAGGGCGAGGCCGCCGAGAATGGCGGAGTAGGCGCCGACCAAATAGGACAGGGGCACCGCCAGGACCAGCGCGCTGAAGAGGTTATTGCCGAACTCGGGGAGCGGCACGGCGAAATCGGTCGATACCCAGGGTACGAACTGCAGCAGGCCGATCACGACAATTCCGCCGAGGGGCGGGCCGAGCACCAGGGCCGCTATCACAACCTTCGCCGCCTCATTGATCGATCGCCGCGCCACTTTCATCTCCCGGAGCCGTTCGCCGCGGAACCATTAGCACGATCCAGCCGCTTGTACTCCGGGCGAGCAAGGGCCATTTGCTCGCGTCGTGGCGGTCCATATCCGCTAAGGGAGAGAACGAATGCGCCTGCTCGTCGCCTGCCTCGGAATTCTCACGCTGCTTGCCGGTCCGGCAGCCGCGGAGGACCCGGACCTCATCATGAAGAAGACGACGGTGTGGAAGTTTCTGGCGCCCGACCACAAGCTTGGAACGTACGCCATCGATGACCCCGAGGTCGAAGGGGTGACGTGCTACTTCACGGTGCCGGAGAAGGGCGGCTGGGTCGGCTGGCTGGGCCTTGCCGAGGAGCTGTCCAACGCATCGCTTGCCTGCCGGCAGGTCGGGCCGATCAAGTTCAAGCGCAAGCTGGAACAGGGTGATGAGGCGTTCAGCCAGCGGCGCTCCTTGATCTTCAAGAAGATGCAGATCGTGCGTGGATGCGACCCCAAGCGCAATGTGCTGGTCTATCTCATCTATACGGACAAGATGATCGAGGGCAGCCCGGAGAACTCGACCTCGGCGGTGCCGATCAGCCCTTGGGGCGAGCCCGGGGCGCCGGTGAAATGCGCTGACTGGGTGTCGAAATAGGCAGCGGATAGCTGCTTAGCTCGACAACCGGAACAAGTCGCGCCGCGGCGTGTTACCGGCATGGCAGGCAGGAGGGCGTCCCGCATGGATCAACGTGTCGAGCAGGGCGTCCTCGCTTGCATCGTGAACGCCGGCGCGCGCTCGAACGAGGCGAAGCGTCTTTCGTCGGACGTGATCGAGCTGTTCCGCGCCCGCGGCGTCCGTGTCGATACCATCGTCGTCGAGCGGGGAAGCGATCTGGTGCCGCTGGCGCGCAGCTATGCCGAGCGCGGCTACGCGACGGTCATTGCAGCGGGTGGGGACGGCACCGTCAGTGCCGTAGCGTCAGCGCTCGTCGGGACCAAAGCGGCACTAGGCATCCTGCCGCTCGGCACGCTCAATCACTTCGCCAAGGATGCGGGCATTCCGCTGTCGCTGGACGCCGCCGTCGATACGATCATCGCCGGCGAGACGAAGCTGGTCGACGTCGGCGAGGTGAACGGGCGCATCTTCGTCAACAATTCGAGTATCGGGCTTTACCCGGCGATCGTCGCGGAACGGTCGGAGCTGCAGCGCCGGGGCATGCGCAAATGGACGGCTTTCGCGCGGGCGGTGCTGCGCATCATTCGTCGGGTGCCGCACCTTCACGCCAGCCTGCATGCCGACGGGCGCTACGACGGCACCGATAGGACACCGTTCATCTTCGTCGGCAACAATGCCTACCATGCGACCGGTTTGAAGATCGGCGAGCGGCAGCAGCTAGACGGCGGAAATCTATGGATGTGCAGTGCGCCGGACGCCGGCCGCGCCCAGCTCATCGGCATCGCGGCGAGGGCGTTCTTCGGTCGCGTCAAGCCGGCCGAGCTGAAGGTGCTGGAAGCGAAAGAGCTGTGGGTGCAGACGCGGCGGGCCCGGCGACGCCTGTGGGTAGCCAATGACGGAGAGCTGTTCGCGATGCATTCGCCGTTGCACTATCGCATCCGACCAAAGGCGCTGCGTATCGTGGTGCCGGCCGCCCGCTGAGACCGGCGGGCTCCTCGTAACTGAGGCGATCGGGAGCATCGGTTCGTGGCAGTCGATACGATGAGCAAAACGAGGACGACGGGCTGGAGCCTAGCGTGCCTTACCACGTCATCCCTGGTCTTTGCCTGCGCGGTGGCGGCAGTCCTGACAGGATGGAGCGATGGGCTCGACGAGACGGTGCGATCCACCATCAACAACTGGGCGAACCCTCAACTCACCGCGTTCTTCCTGTTCATCACGCAGTTCGGGTCGGTGGCCGTTGTCTACGCGCTGGCGGTGATCGAGGCCGTGGCGCTGCTGTTCCTGCGGCGGCGGGCGGATGCCTTGTATCTGATCGTGGTGATGGCGGCGGCGGCGGTGGTGAACAACGGGGTGAAGCTCGCCGTGGCGCGGGCGCGGCCGGAGCCGTTCTTCGGCGACCTGCCGGCGAGCTACAGCTTTGCCAGCGGGCATGCGCTCTATGCGGGGTGCATCTACGCGGTCATAGGCTCGCTGATCGCGGCGGAGATGCCGCGCGCCTGGCTGCGGGTGCTGGTGCTCGCCGCAACGCTGGCGCTGATCGGCGTGATCGGGCTGTCCCGCGTCTATCTCGGCGTCCACTATCCGACCGACGTGATTGCCGGGTTCGCGCTCGCGGCCCTGATCCTCTGCGTTGCGCGCGGGCTGATGCCGGAACGGGGAGTGAAGGTCTAGCGGGAGCGGGTGCGCTTTGCCGCAGGGTCGGCCTCAGGAAGGGCGGTGACGTTCGAAGCGGCTGCCATGGCGTCGAGGTCGAGGATGTTTAGGCGGTCGCGGCGGGCAAGGATCTTCGCCGTCGATGCCGACACCTTCTCCAGCGATTTCCCGGTGAGCGCGTGGTGGCGCTCCAGGTCCGAGACGCTGTC
>CALRVN010000383.1:0-3813 GCA_943371625.1 Hyphomicrobium sp. CS1GBMeth3 | reverse complement strand
GACGAGGAGAAGGGGTTCCTCGACGTCGTTTTGCACGGGCAGACGAAATCGACCGCGCAGTACGTGCGCAACACTGCAATCGTCGAGACGATACTTGAGGACGACAACGGCAATGCCGTGCGCATCCTCGATTTCGCGCCGCGCTTCATGCTGTACGAGCGCGCGTTTCATCCGGCGCAGCTGGTCCGCCGCATAGAGCCGTTGCGCGGACTGCCGCGTATTGCGATCCGTCTACGGCCGACATTCAACTACGGGCAGCCGGCGGAGCGCTTGGCGGTCGGCTCAAATCATATGCGGTTCGGCGGCGGTGCCGACGTGATGCGTGTCACGACGGACGCGCCGCTCTCCTACATCGCGCATGAGACGCCGTTCGCGCTGACGCACCCGGTGACGCTCATTCTTGGTCCCGACGAGCCGTTGCAGGCGGCGGTCGACACAGTTGGGCGCGATTTCCTCGACCGGACCCGCAGCTATTGGATGGCGTGGGTGCGCGGGCTCGCGATACCGTTCGATTGGCAAGGCGCCATCATCCGCGCGGCGATCACGCTGAAGCTGTGCCACTTCGAGGAGACGGGCGCGATCATCGCCGCGCACACGACGTCAATCCCGGAAGCGCCAAATACACCGCGCACGTGGGACTATCGGTTCTGCTGGCTGCGGGACGCTTACTTCGTGATCAGCGCGCTCAATCGTCTCGGCGCGACGCAGACGATGGAGGGGTATCTCAACTACATCACCACGATTGCGATGGAGACCGAGACGACCCTGAAGCCGGTGTACGGCATCATTCCGAACCTTCCGCTGACCGAACTTGTGGCCCCCAATCTTGCGGGTTTCCGCGGCATGGGCCCGGTGCGGTTCGGCAATCAGGCTGGCGAACAGACGCAACACGACTCGTACGGCAGCGTGATCCTCGGCGCCTCGCACATGTTCGTCGACGAACGCCTGCCGGGGATGGGCGATGCCTCGCTGTTCAAGCGGCTAGAGCCGCTCGGGCATCAGGCGCAGGCGGTCTACCTGGAGCCTGACGCGGGGCCGTGGGAGTACCGGGGACGGGCCCGCATTCATACGCATTCGGCGACCATGTGCTGGGTGGCGTGCGATCGGCTGGCGCGGCTCGCCGGGCTATTGTCGCTCAACGATCGGGCGAGCTACTGGCGGGAAGCAGCCAACAAGATCCGCAACGAGATCCTCAGCCGGGCGTGGAGCGAGAAGTGGGGCGCGCTTTCAGGCGCGTTCGACCATGACGATCTCGATGCCAGCGTGCTGCTCGCCGCGGATCTGGGTCTCATCAGCGCGAGCGACGAGCGCTATCGCAAGACGGTCGAGGTCATCGGCCGCGAGCTGAACCGCAACGGCTTCATGATGCGTTACGTTGCCGAGGACGATTTCGGCGCCCCCGAAACGTCGTTCCTCGCCTGCCAGTTCTGGTACGCGGACGCGCTCAGTTCGGTCGGCGAGACACAAAAGGCACGCGACATCTTTACCGACGTGCTGTCGCGCACCAACTCCTTCGGCATCCTCAGCGAGGATCTGGACCCGGTGACGGGCGAACTTTGGGGCAACATCCCGCAAACGTACTGCATGGCCGGTATCATTAACACTGGCATAAAGCTGTCCCGCAGCTGGGAGGATGTCTGGGCCGCCGGGCAGTAGCGCGACAGAATTGCTCAGAGGGAACGAATACCGCTCATAAACGATTGTGGCTGTACGCAAAGTCAATTCCTGACGCCACGGCTGGAGACGTATGAGCCGGCTTGTACTCGTATCGAACCGTGTGGCCGATCTGTCGAAGGCCTCTCAGGCCGGGGGCGTGGCGGTTGCGATCGCCGACACCCTGCGAACACGCGGGGGGCTGTGGCTCGGCTGGGATGGTAAAATCGGTGACAGCGACGACGAGCTGCGCACGACGCCGGATCTGACGAAATTTGGCAACGCGACGGTTGCAACGCTGCCGCTCAGCGAGCGCGAGCACGACGATTATTACGTCGGTTATTCGAACAACGTGCTGTGGCCGGTGTTCCATGCGCGGCTCGACGTGGCGCAGTTCGAGGCCGGGTACTACCAGCGCTATCTCAACGTGAACAAGCGGTTTGCAGCGGCGCTGCAGCCGCTGCTGCGGCCCGACGATACGATCTGGGTGCACGATTATCACCTGATCCCGATGGCCATGGAGCTGCGGTCGCTCGGCGTCATGAACCCGATCGGCTTCTTCCTGCATATCCCCGTGCCGCCGGCGCAGACCTTTCTCGCGATTCCTGAGCACCGCGAACTGGCGCGCGGGCTGGCGGCTTACGATCTCATCGGGCTGCAGACGAAGGTCGATGTCGGCAATCTCATCGACTACCTGCAGGACGGCGTGTTCGGGCGCATCCTGCAGGACGGCCGTATCCGTGCCTTCGACCGTGAGCTGTCGATCGCTGCTTTCCCCGTCGGCATTGACGTCGATGCGTTCATCGACGCGCGGCCGAAACGCAGCAACGACGCGCCGCCGACGACCATCCGGCTGATTGGCGTCGATCGCCTCGACTACTCGAAGGGCCTGCCGCAGAAGTTTCGCGCCTTCGGCCGCTTCCTTGAGAAGTATCCCGACTACCGACGCAAGGTGATCCTATCGCAGATCGCGCCGCCGACGCGGGAGACCGTCACCGCGTATGCGGATATCAAGCATGAGCTCGAGACGCTCTCGGGAAGCATCAACGGGAGGTTCGGCGAGCTCGATTGGGTGCCGATCCAGTACATTCACCGCTCGACACCGCGCAAGCTGCTGGTCGACGTGTTCAGCAATTCACGCGTCGGTGTCGTCACGCCGTTGCGCGACGGAATGAACCTCGTGGCGAAGGAGTACGTTGCAGCCCAGGACCCCGAGGATCCGGGCGTGCTCATCCTGTCGCGCTTTGCCGGTGCGGCAGAGCAACTGAACGAGGCGCTGATCGTCAACCCGTACGACGTGGAGGAGATGGCGGACGCCATCAAGGCCGCGCTCGAGATGGGGCTGACCGAGCGGCAAGAGCGCCACGAGGCGCTGCTGGCCGGTATCCGGCGCGACGACACTTTTGCGTGGTGCCGCTCGTTCCTGGATGTTTTGGAGCGCATCAGCCGGCGGGCGCCGCTGGCGATACCAAGCTCGCCGTCGGAAGCGGCGCGCCGGGCGTTGCAGGAGATCGAGATGGCCCGGGTTGCGCCACGCATGCGGCCCAACTGAGGAGCAGGTTGCAGGCGGCATCGCAACGCCGCGAGTGAGGGACGCATGAAAGCAGTCTCAATCGGCGGGGCTACGGTCGATGCGATCGCTACCATCGAGAGCGAGAGCATCGAGCGCATGTCGATGCTGAACGCCGAGACGTCGTTCCTGCTGCTCGAGGAAGGGCGCAAGACGGAGGCGGCCGACATCTCCACGCATTGCGGCGGCGGAGCTGTGAATGCTGCCGTTGCGCTTGCCCGCCTCGGTTTCGATGTGGCGGCGCTGATCAAGCTTGGCGGTGATGCGCGTGCCGACCTGATCCTGTCGCGGCTGGTGTCGGAGCGGATTTCGGCGCGGTGGGTGGCGAGAAACGCTGCGGCTCCAACAGGTGCATCGATGATCTTGTCGTCGCACGAGCGCAATGCTTCCGTGTTCACCTTCCGCGGTGCCAACGCGACGCTAGAGCCACTGGATTTGCCCGACGACGCGTTTGCCGCTGACCTCGTTTATGTTTCGGGTCTTTCGGGAAGGTCGGCGGCATGCTTTCCGCTTGCGGTCGAGAAGGCGAGGGCTGCCGGCGCGCTCGTGGCGGTAAATGCCACCATCCGGCAGCTGGCAGCGCATCCGGA
>CALRVN010000382.1:0-3814 GCA_943371625.1 Hyphomicrobium sp. CS1GBMeth3 | reverse complement strand
GACGCGCGCGGCGCTCGAGATTTCGGACGCACCAATCGTCTGGTCGCACTCGTCAGTCACGCGCACACGGCAGCCGAACTGGAAGATGCCGGTATGGCAGGCGCGGCAGCTGCCGCTCGATACGGCGAAGATGATCGCGGACAAGGGGGGCGTCGTGGGGTTGTGGCCGATGCGGTCGGATGTCGGGCCGACGCCGGAATCCTATGCCGAGCGCGCGTGGGAGCTTGGCGAGTGGCTGGGCGTAGATCACGTCGGGTTCGGCACCGACATGAATTCCATCTCGCGTCCGGCGATCGGCAGCTATCGCGACCTGCAGAAGGTGGTGCGGTACTGGCAGGCTGCGGGGTATCCCGACGAGAGCATTCAGAAAATCGCGATCGGCAACTTCGCACGTGTGCTGAAGCAGGCGATGCGGGCAAGGTAGGGACTCTGTCATCCCGGCCAAGGAAGCGCAGCGACCGACGAGCCGGGATCCAGCGGAAGGCGCCCATAGGCCCTAGAGCTATTGCGTCTTCGACGATTCTTACGCTGGGTCCCCGGTCTCGCTCGCGTTACTCGCTTCGCCGGGATGACGGACTGGCTCAAAGAATAAACTTGGAGAGGTCTGCGTTCTTGGCGAGGCCGCCGATGCGCTCGTTGACGTAGGCCGCATCGATGCTGACCGTCTGGCCGGCGCGGTCGGAAGCGTCGAACGAGATCTCGTCCAGCACGCGCTCCATCACCGTCTGCAGGCGGCGGGCGCCGATATTCTCGACCGTCGAGTTCACCAGCACCGCCGCGTCGGCGAGCGCATCGACGGCATCGTCAGTGAAGCTAATGGTGAGGCTCTCGGTCGCCATCAGAGCAACGTATTGCTTGATGAGGCTCGCTTCCGGCTCGGTGAGGATGCGGCGCATGTCCTCGCGCGTCAGCGCGCTCAGCTCGACGCGAATGGGCAGGCGCCCCTGCAGCTCCGGCAGCAGATCGGATGGCTTTGCGACGTGGAAAGCGCCCGACGCGATGAACAGCACGTGGTCCGTTTTCACCGGCCCGTACTTGGTCGAGATGGTCGTGCCCTCGATGAGCGGCAGGAGATCGCGCTGCACGCCTTCGCGCGAGACGTCGCCGCCGACGCGGCCACCGTCGGAGCGGGAGCAGATCTTGTCGATCTCGTCGAGGAAGACGATGCCGTTGTTCTCGACGGCGCTGATGGCTTCGCCGGTCATGGCTTCGTTGTCGATCAGCTTGTCGCTCTCCTCGGCGATGAGGATGTCGTAGCTGTCCTGCACCGTCACGCGGCGCGGGCGCGTGCGCTGGCCGAACGCCTTGCCGAGCATGTCGCCGATGTTGATGGCGCCGATGGAAGCACCGGGAGCGCCGGGGATGTCGAACATCGGCAGACCGCCGCCTGGCGTATCGGCGACCTGGATCTCGATCTCCTTGTCGTTCATCTCACCGGTGCGCAGCTTCTTGCGGAAGGACTCGCGCGTCGCGGGCGAGGAACCGGGGCCGACGAGGGCATCGAGTACGCGTTCCTCGGCATTCTTTTCGGCGCGGGCTTTGACGTCCTTGCGCTTGACGTCCTTCACCAGGGACAGCGCGACCTCGACGAGGTCGCGGATGATCGAATCCACATCGCGGCCGACGTAGCCGACCTCGGTGAACTTCGTCGCTTCGATCTTGATGAAGGGCGCGCCTGCGAGCTTGGCGAGGCGGCGGGAAATCTCCGTCTTGCCGACGCCGGTGGGCCCGATCATCAGAATGTTCTTGGGCAGCACCTCTTCCTTTAGATCGCCGGTGATCTGCTGACGGCGCCAGCGATTGCGCAGAGCTATCGCCACGGCGCGCTTGGCGTCGCCCTGACCGACGATGTAGCGGTCGAGTTCGGAAACGATCTCACGCGGGGAAAAGTTGGTCATCTAATGCGAAGCCCTCAGGCGGGAACGAACTTGAGGCCGGCGATGCAGGCGACGAGGCCGAACAACAGCGCCAGGCGCTGTGGGGTTGCCGCCTCGCCGAATGCCCAGACGCCAAGCACGGCCGTGCCGGCGGCGCCAATGCCGGTCCATACAGCGTAAGCGGTGCCGAGCGGCACGCCCTCGAGCGAGCGGTTGAGACAATAGAGGCTCAGACCCGCAAGGGCGAAGAACGACGCAGTGTACCCCAGCCGATGCAGGCTAAGGCCGGCGGAGTAGCGGAAGACCGTCGTGGCGGCGACTTCCAGTGCTCCGGCGGTCAGCAGGTAGATCCACGCCATTACTTCAAATCTCCCTGGGCGGTCTCAAGTTTCGCGCCGCGTAGACGGCAGGCTCTCGATGACCAGATTATCGTTGCTGTAGACACATATCTCCGCCGCGATGGCCATCGCCTTGCGCGCAATCGTCTCAGCGTCGAGGGGCTGGTCGAGGAGAGCGCGTGCAGCCGAGAGCGCATAGTTGCCGCCCGAGCCTATGCCCATGACGTGGCGCTCGGGCTCCAGGACGTCGCCGGTGCCGGTCAGAACCAGGGTCGTTTCGGCGTCGGCGACGAGCATCATCGCCTCGAGCCGGCGCAGGAAACGGTCGGTGCGCCAGTCCTTGGCGAGCTCGACGCAGGCGCGGGTGAGCTGGCCGGGGTACTGCTCCAGCTTGGCTTCGAGGCGCTCAAAGAGGGTGAACGCGTCGGCGGTGGCGCCGGCAAAGCCGCCGATTACGCCTCCTTTGCCGAGGGTCCTGACCTTGCGGGCGTTGGCCTTGATGATGGTGGCGCCGAGGCTGACCTGGCCGTCGCCGGCGATGACGACACGACCATCTTTACGAATGGTCAGTATGGTGGTGGCGTGCCAGGAGCGCGGGGCGTCCGCGGAAGGGCCAGAAGTTTGCATTGCATTAGCATCCGGTCTGCGGGGCCGCGGCCGGCGAGCCGCGCACCGTGGCTCTGGAACGGCAGGGCTCCAGCTGATAAACGCTCGGTTCCGGCGAGGCAAGCCATTAGCCAAGAGGGGCTAACTTGAAGCGGCAGGCGACAATTTCCCGCAAGACCAAGGAGACCGAGATCACCGCGGCGGTGGATCTCGACGGCACCGGCGCGTTCGACGTGTCGACGGGCATCGGCTTCCTCGATCACATGTTGGAGCAGCTCGCCCGGCATTCAATGATCGACATCACACTCAAGGCGAAGGGTGACCTGCATATCGATTTCCATCACACGGCAGAGGATACGGGCATCGTGCTGGGGCAGGCGTTCGCCAAGGCGCTCGGCGACAAGAAGGGCATCACCCGGTACGCGGACGTGCATCTGCCGATGGACGAGACGCTGACGCGCGTCGCCGTAGACATCTCCGGCCGCCCTTACCTCATCTGGCAGGTGGAGTTCTCGAAGCCGAAGATCGGCGAGATGGACACCGAGCTTTTCCGTGAGTGGTTCCAGGCGTTTGCCCAGAACGCCGGTATCACGCTGCATATCGCGAACCTCTACGGCGAGAACAATCACCATATAGCCGAGACCTGCTACAAGGGCCTCGCGCGTGCGCTTCGCGCCGCCAGCGAGGTCGATGAGCGCCAGGCCGGGCGTGTGCCATCCACCAAGGGCACACTAGCCGGTTGATCTGGTTTTTGATCGAGAGGACCGGCGTGGTCACTTTCAACGTCTTCGAGCCGCCGAACGCATCGGCCAACCGCCTCGAGAGCGCGGAACAGCTCCTGTTCGTGAAGGACGGGTTCTCGTGGCTGGCGGCGCTGCTGCCGGCCTTCTGGCTGCTGTGGAAGCGCATGTGGCTGGAGCTGCTCGTGTTCATGGCCGGCGCGGGCCTGCTGGTGTGGGCGTTCACGGCTATGGGCGCGCCGAACGTGGGCAA
>CALRVN010000381.1:0-3823 GCA_943371625.1 Hyphomicrobium sp. CS1GBMeth3 | reverse complement strand
GGCATCTACTGCTACGTGACGCTGATTACCGGCGAGCAGTGGGGGCCGGACCTGGTCAAGGAACTGACGGCGCATGTCCGGAAGGAGATCGGGCCGATCGCGTCGCCGGATCTGATGCAGTTCGCGCCCGGTCTGCCCAAGACCCGGTCGGGCAAGATCATGCGGCGCATCCTGCGCAAGATCGCGGAGGACGAGTACTCCAACCTCGGCGATATCTCGACGCTCGCAGACCCTGCAGTTGTGCAGGATCTGATCAACAACCGGCAGAACCGGCGGGACGCCGCAAGCTAGGCTCTGGCGATTGATAATGCTTGAGGTTCCGGCTGGAACAGCGGGGACGGGGCGGCTACTCTATGGACGGGCGGCAAGAACGCAGCCTTACAGGAGCAGCCGCCATGGAACACATCGTCAGCGTCGGGTTGGACGTCGAAACGCTGAAACAATTGGATAATTTGCGCCGCGCGCACCCCAATGTGCCGTCCCGAGTCGAGGTCATCCGTCGCCTCATCTGGGAAGCACACGGCAAGATCACCGTCCAGAACCAGGCCGTGTCGGGCTAAAACTCGCCACAAAGGCCTTCCCCCGACATCCACGAAAGGCGCTCCCCCGGGGCGCCTTTTCGCTTTTTTGGTCATCGACTTGCGGAGTCCCTCGCGGAACAGCGTTCCGAACTACCAGCCCATAGCCTGTCTTCATCGAACAAGGAGACAGTGCAATGACCGCCGCCACCCAGACCATCACCTCCGCCGGGACGACCTCGAAGGACGCTGGTTCTAAGGACCGGGGCCTGCGTATTGCTGGCGGCAAGGTCGGCATCCTGCTCCTGCACGGCCTGTGCGGCACCCCCGCCGAGATGCGCTTCGTTGCCATGGGCCTCGCCCGCGGCGGCTACACGGTGCACGTTCCCCAGCTCGCCGGTCATGGCGAGGAGAACTCGGGACGCTGGCAGGACTGGTACGTTTCGGCCCGCAAGGCGCTCAACGAGATCCGCAAGGAGTGCGATACGGTGATCGTCGGCGGCCTGTGCATGGGCGCCATCCTCGGTCTGCACCTCGCCGCTCGCAACCCGGGCAAGGTGCAGGGCGTGTCGCTGTTCTCGCCGACCCTCTGGATGAACGGCTGGGCGATGCCCTGGACGGCTCGCCTGTTCAAGCTAGTTCGTTCGCGCTGGTTCGCCGGCTTCATGAACTTCCCAGACGCTCCGTCGCTCGGCATCAAGTGCCCGCGCGTGCGCCAGTTCGTGCAGCAGGCGCTCTCGGGTGAAGGTTCGGAATACGGCCGCTCGGGCGTTCCGGCGACCATGGTTCTCGAGCACCGCCGGATGGTCGACGCCGCGATGAAGCTTCTGCACCGCGTGAAGCAGCCGACGCTGATCGTGCACTCGCAGGAGGACGACTATGCCGACCTCAACAACGCCCACTACCTGCAGGGCGAGCTGGCCGGCAAGGTCGACCTCGTGGTGTTGAACGACAGCTACCACATGGTCACCCTCGACAAGCAGCGCCACGTGGTGGTCGACAGCACCCGCGCCTTCGTGGCTCGCATCGTCGAAGAGATCCGCATCCTGGCGGCCCCGGCCCTGCCGATCGCCGCCTAATCGATGAAAAATATGCCGGGCGCCATGAGTGCCCGGCGTAAACCTTCGCTGGCCGATGCCTATGGTAGGCTCGGTCCCGTATCCGTCCCCCGCATACATCAGCCCTGCGAGCCACGACATGCACGCCGAGACATCCATGCGCGTCAGCAACTACTGGGATGGCAGCAAGAAGCCGCGGCAAGTATCGCCGGCACTCGATGGTGACCGGAGCGTGGACGTCGCCATCATCGGAGCCGGATATACGGGTCTGTCGACGGCGTACCATTTGAAGACGGCCGACCCCTCGCTCGACGTCGCAATTATGGAAGGCGAGACGGTCGGGTTCGGCGCCAGCGGCCGCAACGCCGGTTTCGTGATGACGCTGTTCGGCGCTTCGCTCAGCATGATGAAGACCCTGCACGGGGGCGAGCGCGTACGCCAAGCGCACGACTACATGGAGCGCTCGATCGCGGGTCTCGAAGCGATGATCGCCGAGCACAAGCTCGATTGCGACTTCGAGCGCGGTGGTTTCCTCAAGGTGGCGACGTCGCCGCGCTATGCGGCGCGCATCAAGGACGAGATCGAGGCGCTCGAGGCGCTCGGCATTCACGGTCACCGCTGGCTGGAGCCGCACGAGCTCTCCGGCCGCGTAAGTTCGCCGACGTATGTCGGAGGGTGCCTGGAACCCGGCTGCGGCCTGATCAATCCGCGCAAGTGGGTGGATGGCCTTGCAGGACTGGCGCTCGGCGCCGGCGCGCGCCTCTACGAGAATTCGCTCGTTACGCAAGTGCGCAGGGCTGGTGGAAAGTTTCACCTGTCGAGCAACGGCGCGACGCTGACGGCCGACAAGGTCGTGTTCGCCAGCAACGGATATACGCATCTCATTCCCGGCATGCGCTCGAAGCAGCTGCCGGCCTATGTGTTCATCGTCGTCACGGAGCCGCTCAGCGCGGCGCAACTGGCATCGATTGGATGGGCCAGCCGCGAGGGCATCGAGGACGGCCGCAACTTCATGCATTTCTACCGGCTGACGCCGGACAATCGCCTTTTGATGGGTGGCGGTCCTGGCTTTGTGCCGTTCGGTGGCCGCATGACGCACGACGCCTATCCGGCAGCGTGGCAGCACCTCACCGATTTCATCGGTACGACGTTCCCCGGTTTGCGCGGGATCAAAATCGCGCATCGCTGGGGCGGCGCGTTTTCCGTGACGGCGGATTCGACGCCGAACATCGGCACGTTGCACGGCGGCGCCGCGGTCTACTCCGTCGGTTGCACCGGGCACGGCGTTGCCATGACGCATATGAACGGACGCATTCTGCGCGATCTCGTGCTCGGGAGAGTGAGCGATCTCACTGAGCTGTGGTTCGTCAATCGCCGCGCGATGCCGCTGCCGCCGGAGCCGATCCGTTCGATCGGCGCCAAGGCTGTGACGAGCGCGATGAGGCTGGACGACTGGTGGTGCGACCGGGGAGCAAAGCCGGCATGAGGCAGATCAAAAAAATCGCGATGATCGGCGCTACGGGCATGCTCGGCATCCCTGTTGCGATCGCGCTCATGGAAGCGGGCTTCGAGGTGACGGCGCTGGTGCGCAATCCGGAGCTGGCGCGGCGTGCGTTGCCTGCCGCGGTTGCCGTCGTCAAGGCGGATGCCAGCGATGAAGCCAGCCTGCGTTCGGGGCTCGCCGGTCAGGACGGCCTCTATCTCAATCTGTCGGTCGATCCGGGGGCGCGGAAGCGCGACTTCCACACCGAGGGGCAGGGCTTGGAGAACATCCTCCACGCAGCGCGCGAGGCGAAAATTGCGCGCGTCGCTTATCTTTCGGCGCTGATCCGCGATAGCCAGCAAAACCGCTGGTGGGTGATGGACCTGTGGCAGCAGGCCTTGGCGCGCATCAAAGGGTCGGGCATTCCCTATACGATTTTCTATCCGACCAACTTCATGGAGACGCTGGCGCAACGGCACGCGTCGGGGCGCTTCTTCTTCATGCTCGGGCGGGCGCGGTATCGCAATTATTGGATCGCCGGACGTGATTTCGGCGAACAGGTTGCGAGGTCGTTCGCGCTTTCGCAGGCGGCAGATAGAGAATACGTCATCCAGGGGCCGGAGGCGCTGACTTACGACGAAGCGGCGGTGCGCTATTCGAAGGCGCTGCCGGAGCCGAAGTCCATCTTGCGGGTGCCGCTGTGGCTCGCGCGGCTGGGCGGGATTTTCTCACGGCAGCTCGATTTTAATGCCCGCATCATGCAG
>CALRVN010000380.1:0-3832 GCA_943371625.1 Hyphomicrobium sp. CS1GBMeth3 | reverse complement strand
CGCTCTGCCCGCGGCTGTCGACCTGAAGCCCGGCATGTTCGTAAGGGTCGAGATCGAGACGGGTGGCACCACTGCACTCGTTGTTTCTCTCAAGGCCTTGGTTTGGCGTGAGGCAGGGCCGGCCGTCTTCATCGTCAGCGATGGCATCGCAAGACTGAAGCCGATCACCATACGTCGCAAGGCCAGCGCCGTTGTCGAGGTCGTGCATGGTCTGGCGACCGGAGACAGGATCGTCGTTGAGGGTGCGGGGCTGCTGAACGACGGCGAGAAGGTCCGCGCGGAAATCGCATCCGCACAACCTCTCAATACGGCGCCATGAGCCAGCTCTCGGCCTGGGCCATCCGAAACCCCGTGCCCACAATCGTGCTGTTCCTGTTCTTATCGCTGTCGGGGATCGTCAGCTTCTCGAAGCTGCGCATCAACGACATGCCCGACATCGACATCCCGGCCGTCATCGTCTCCGTCGTCCGGTCGGGCGCCGCACCCACGGAGATGGAAACCCAGGTCACGCGTCTCATCGAGGACAGCGTCTCCGGCATCGGCAACGTCGAGCACATCCGTTCCACGATCAACGAGGGCGTTTCGACAACAAGCATCGAATTCTCTCTCGGTACCAACCTCGATCGCGCGACCGACGACATCCGCAACGCCGTAGAATCCGTTCGCGCCAATCTGCCCGCAGACGTCATGGAGCCGTCGGTGCAGCGGGTCGACGCCACCGGCCAGTCCATCCTGACGTTCATCGTCAGCGCGCCGCACATGCCTCCCGATGTCTTGAGCTGGTTCATCGACAACGACGTCGCAAAGGCCGTGTTGTCCGTCAAAGGGGTCTCCAAGATCGAGCGAGCCGGTGGCGTCAAGCCCGAGATCCGCGTGCGGCTCAATCCCGATCGCCTGCTGGCTCTCGGCATCACCGCCTCCGAGGTCTCACAGTTCCTCAAGTCGCAGAATGTCGACCAGCCCGGCGGACGCGTCACCTTGGGTCAGGGCGAGCAGGCGGTCAGAACGCTCGGCAGCGCCGATGATCTATCGACCCTCGCTCGAACCCGTTTGAGCCTCAACGACGGCCGAACCGCGACGCTATCGGACCTGGGCATCGTGGAACGGTCGTGGGCCGAGCCCCGCCAGCGCGCACGCCTAGACAACAAGGAGGTCGTCGGCTTCAGCGTCTACCGCTCGGTCGGCACCGGCGAGGTCGCAGTCACCAACGCGGTGCGCGCGCGCATGGTCGCATTCGCCGCGCAGCATCCCGAAGTCGATATCCGCGAGGTCACCTCGTCAACCGATGAGGTGATGGCAGGATATCTGGCTGCGATCGAAGCCCTCGCCCTCGGCGCGGCGCTGGCAGTCGCCGTGGTCTGGTTCTTCCTGCGTGACGCGCGCGCGACCATCATTTCCTGCGCCGCCTTGCCGCTCGCTCTGCTCCCCACGTTCACCGTGATGTACGTCCTCAACCAGTCGCTGAACAGCATCACGCTTCTCGGCATCGCCCTCGTCGTCGGCATTCTCGTCGATGATGCCATCGTCGAGATCGAGAATATTGTCCGCCACATGCGCCGGTCGGGCAGTAGCGCTTACGATGCAGCCATGAAGGCCGCCGACGAAATAGGCCTCGCCGTCGTCGCCACGACCTTTTCCATCATCGCCGTCTTCGTGCCCGTCGCCTTCATGGGCGGCATTGCCGGACAGTTCTTCAAGGCGTTTGCCATCGCAGTCTGCGCATCGGTGTTCTTCTCGCTCGTGGTCGCCCGCATGCTTACGCCGCTCATGGGCGCGTACTTGATGACATCCCATGGCCCGAAGGAAGACGAGGCATTCTGGATACCCGGCTATCTCCGGCTTCTCGCCTGGACGCTGCGGTGGCGCTGGCTGACCATTCTTGCCGGCATCGTCTTCTTCGTAGCGTCGATGGGCTTCGTCCTTCTGATGCCGACCGACTTCATGCCTGCCACCGATCGCGGTCGCTCGATGCTCGCCATCGAGCTTGCTCCGGGCACCGGCCTCGCGGAAACCGACGCCGCGGCACGGCGCGCGATCGAAATCCTGACCGCACGGCCCGAGGTCAGGTCGGTTTACGCAGCGCTTGGAACGCAAACATCGACGGGCGGCATGGGAGACGACGGTGGCGCGGGAGATGTCCGGAAGGCTACGCTCACGGTGAACCTGAAGCCGCGCGGCCAACGAACGTTGACCCAGCAGCAATTCGAAGCATCGGTCGCGACCCAGCTTTCCGACATCGCCGGTGCCCGATTGCGCTTCGGCGCTGACGGCCAGTCCGGCGCCAAGATCCAAGTCACGTTGAAGAGTGAAGATGCCGGCGCACTTTCTCGCGCGGTGTCGTCCCTGACGCAACAAATGCAGGCGGCTTCAGGATTTCGCAATGCCGGTTCGACAGCCAGCCTCGCACGGCCGGAAATCCAGATCACGCCTAAGCCCGACAAGGCTGCGCTCTTCGGCATCTCGTCCGAAAAAATCGCGGAAACTGTCAAGGTCGCCACCCTCGGCGACTTCGATCAGAGCCTGCCGAAGTTCAATCTTAAAGACCGTCAGATTTCGATCCGCGTCATGCTCGACGAGGATGCGCGGTCGGACGTGTCCCGCTTGCTCACCCTGCAGGTTCTAACGCGCGTCGGCAGCGTGCCGCTTTCATCCGTCGCCGACATAGCCCTCGGCGCTGGCCCAAACCAGATCGATCGTGTCGACCGAAGCCGCAGCGCGACCGTGGAAGCCGAACTCGTAGGACTGACCACCGGCGAGGCAGAGGCCCTCGTCGCCAAGCTGCCGTCGATGCGAAATCTTCCGGCCGGAGTGACCAGCCAGGCCGAAGGCGACAGCGAAAACATGCAGGAGCTGTTCGACGGATTCGTGCTCGCAATGGCTTCGGGCGTCGTCCTTCTGTTGTTCGTCATCGCCCTGCTGTTCAACAACTTTCTCCAGCCGATCACGATCCTCGCCGCGCTGCCCCTCTCCTTTGGCGGCGCGTTCGGCCTCATGGTCGCGACCGGCACCGCACTTTCGATGCCGGCTCTGATTGGACTTCTCATGCTGATGGGGATTGCGGCCAAGAATTCGATCCTGCTCATCGAGTTCGCGATCACGGCACGCGGGAGCCATGGGCGCGACAGAACCGACGCACTGCTCGAAGCCGCCCGCAAACGTGCCCGGCCGATTGTCATGACCACGGTCGCGATGGGAGCCGGAATGATGCCGATTGCGCTTGGGATCGGCGCCGATGCGGAGTTCCGCGCCCCAATGGCGATCGCCGTGATCGGCGGCCTTTTGAGTTCGACGGCTCTCAGCCTGATCTACGTTCCCGCGGTCTTCACCGTCATGGACGATCTCGAGCGTCTGGCGCGGAGGCGCGCGATGCTGCGTTCAGCCCGCCGCTGCTAAACTGCCGCTCGTGCGTCGGAAGCAATGGCCTGCGCCGCCAATTTCGACCTTAGATGCGGCTCATGGAACAAAGCACACAGAGCGGTGAGGCGCCGCGCGTCCGACAAACGAGGTCTGCTGTTAGCCCTCAGCGCCAACGACTTGGGCGGCTTTCCGACATCACCGTCGTCAAGCCAAGCGCCACAGGCCGCGCGTACTCTCTCGGAGCGGCTGTGGTTTCTCGCCAAGAATTCGCGACCTCATCCGGAATGTCCCGGACAGTGGCGACGACGGCTCCCGCTGCTTCCCGGGAAGCGTTGGCAAAGCTGCTTGCAACTTTGAAAACCGCGCTTGCTTTCGATGCCGGGCCGACAGGTAATGAACAGCTAATAGGTACGATCAAGTTGAACAGGGCGCGCACTCAAGACGCTCGAGTATGGGAGGAAACTGTCATGGGGTC
>CALRVN010000379.1:0-3870 GCA_943371625.1 Hyphomicrobium sp. CS1GBMeth3 | reverse complement strand
CCGCGCCGCCGCGCCACGGAATCGAGCGAACCGCGCCTTGAGCGCATCGTTGTCGGCCAGGCCGAGGCCGAGCAGGCCGTCGCCGAGGACACGTCGTCGTCGCCGACCCGCAAGGGCTGGTGGCAGCGCAAGCTCGGCGGCTGACTGCGTTCGTGGTGAAATCCTGCATCGAAATGCAAAAGGGCCGGAGCGATGCTCCGGCCCTTTTCATTTCTGCAGCCTGAGGCCGATCAATCGAAGTCGTGACCGCCACGGTCGCCACCACGCTCACCATGGCCCTTGCCGCCACCGCGGTGCATGGCCCAGCGCGAGCCATGGCCCTTGCCGACGAACGGACCCAGCACCTTGCCGGCGACTGCCTGCTGCTCAGGCGTGAACGACGCATACAGCGGCTTCAGCACCTCGCCGAACTCCTTCACCTTCGCGGCGCGCTCGTTCAGGCGCTCGGCCTGTTTGGTCATCCGCTCGCTACGCTTCTCGATGCGTTCGGGCAGTGCGAGCTTCTCGCCTTTGCCTTCCTCGCCCTTCGCTTTGCGATCGGCCCGGCGCTCATCGCGCTTTGCATTCCACTCTTCGCGAGACTTCTGACGCTCAGCGAAATTGGCGCGGATCTTCTCTTCGACCGGCGCCCATAGCTTGTCCTGGTCCGGCGTCAGCTTCAGCGCCGCCTTGGCGAACGCGATGCGGCCGTCTTCGAGGCGCGCGATCGTTTCCGGCGATGGTCCGCGCCGCGACTCGCTCTTTTCGCCAGCCGACTTTTCGACAGTGGTCTGATCACCGGCAGGCGCCTGCTGGGCAAGTACGACAGTTGCGGGAATGGTTGCGGCCATCAGGGTGATGGCAAGCGCACGTGAAATATTGTTCATGAGGTGAGCTCCTAATTCGTTTGGCAGCCGCGCTTCCCTCTTCGCCGCTGATGGCCTGAGTAACGGCACGCCCGCGCGCAATCCGTCGCGGCGCTTCCGGGCCCGTTAGCGAAGGGTTACCGGGAGGCTATCGGCCCCCGGAGTTGCCGCCGCTCCATGCCGCGAGCCGCCGTGCCGCGTCCGCCATGTCGGCCGTCGTGCCGGCATATGAGAACCGCAGGAATTGATTTCCGCGCTCAGCGTCGAAATCGATACCAGGGGTTACCGCAACGCCAGCCTCATCGAGCAACCGCCGCGCCAGCGCGCCCGCGTCATTGGTTAGCCCGCCGACATCGCAATAGAGATAGAACGCCCCGTCGGGTGGCGCGAAGCTGACAAAGCCGGCCTTCGGCAGCTCGTTGAGCAGCAGCTCGCGGTTTGCAGCATAGACGCGCCGGTTCGCCTCCAACTCGTCTCCAGCGTCGAACGCACCGAGCGCCGCCACCTGCGCGATACCGGGGGGCGAGATGTAGAGGTTCTGTGCCAGCCGCTCGACGTTGCGAACCAGATGCGGCGGCACCACCATCCAACCGACCCGCCATCCGGTCATCGAGTAGTATTTTGAGAAGCTGTTGATGACGATCGCGTCGTCGCTCTGCGCCAAGGCCGTCGTCGCCGCGCGCCCGTACGTGAGCCCGTGATAGATCTCATCGGAGATCAGCGACACTCCATGCGCACGGCAGGCATCCGCGAGGCCCTGCAGCCTCTCCGGCGAGATCATCGTACCCGTCGGATTGGCTGGACTTGCAATCAGCAGCCCCTTGATGCCATCACGCGTCGCCGCCCGCGCGACATCCTCGGGCGTCGGCATCCAATCGCTGGACGGTCCCGTTTCAAGCAGCACCGTCGGCTGTCCCAGCGCGGTTAGGATGTGCCGGTAGCATGGGTATCCCGGCGATGGCAGCGCCACCGCGTCGCCGGCGTCGAACAGCGCCAGGAACGCCAGCACGAACGCGCCCGACGACCCACACGTTACGGCGACACGCTCCGGCGCCACGCTGACCCCGTACCAGTCCCGATAGTGCCGCGCGATCCGCTCGCGCAGTGCATCATTCCCGAGCGCCATCGTGTAACCGAGCGTCTCGCTGTCGAGCGCACGCTTGGCGGCTTCGCGCGCCGCCTTCGGCGCCGCGGTCCCCGGCTGGCCGACCTCCATGTGGATAATGCTGCGCCCGGCCCGTTCGGCCGCCAGCGCCGCCCGCATCACGTCCATGACGATGAAGCTGGAGATGTCGCTGCGCGCCGAGCCGACGAGCCCCGCAGCGGCCTCGAGACGCCCAGTTTCCCGCCCTGCCATCAGCCCTCCATTACACAAGCGTAAGGTGTACGCGCGCCGGGCGCCAAATTCCTGCCGCCGCGGCGATATCATGCTTCACTGCGCAGCGGAAATTGCCTCACTTAGGCTTGCGTTGACGCCCGTTCGGACCCCTACTAGTTTCCATCCAGATCGCAGAAAACCTTTGTCGAGCAAGGTGCCGCCGCCGATGACGATACCGCCAGTATCGCCCCTGATTTCTAAGGCGAGGTGGCCGCGGATTGCTCTCCTGTGCGGGCTCGCCGCGGCCGCGGTTGCTAGCGCCACGTCGGCGTCGGCGCAGAACATGCCGCTCATTCGCGACACCGAGATCGAGAACATCCTCTCGGACTACGCCAAGCCGATCTTCAAGGCTGCAGGCCTAGGCTCCGGACGCATCAAGATGCGCATCGTCCAGAACGACGCCTTCAACGCCTTCGTGCTCGACGGCAAGAACGTCTTCGTCCACACCGGCACGCTTATGCAAGCCAACACGCCGAACGAGGTCATCGGCGTCATCGCACACGAAACCGGCCACATCACCGGCGGCCACATGGCGGCGCTCCGGGCGCGCATCGCCAAGGACCAGACCCGCTCGCTTCTCGCTCAAATCCTCGGCATAGGCCTTATCGTGGCCGGTGGCGTGAGCGGCGGCGAGGGGCTCGGTGGCGCCGGTCAGGGCGTCCTCTTCGGCGGCAACGAAGTGATCATGCGCTCCCTGCTCGCCGAGCGCCGTCAGCAGGAGTCAGCGGCCGATCAAGCTGGCGTCACCTTCCTCAACGCCACGCAGCAGTCCGGACGCGGCATGCTCGCGACGTTCGAGCGCTTCCGCCAGGAGGAATACATCTCCGATGCGCAGAAGACCGCCTTCGCCCGCAGCCATCCGCTTTCCAACGAGCGTCTCGCGCGCCTGCGCAAGCTGATCGAGACCAGCCCCTACTACAACAACAAGGACGCGGCCGAGCTGCAGCTCCGCCACGACCTCATGCGCGCCAAGCTATCCGGCTATCTCGAGAAGCCGCAGACGGTCTTTAACCGCTACCCCGCAACCGACCAATCGCTCCCCGCGCGTTACGCCCGTGCCCTCGCCCGCTTCTTTATGGGAGGACCGGGCGCCCTCGAGGCCGCGCTCGCCGAGGTCGACGGCTTGATCGCTGCGCGGCCGACCTACCCCTACTTCTGGGAGGTGAAGGGCGACCTTCTCACCCGCGCCGGACGCAATCGCGACGCCATCCCGGCCCTGCGCCAGGCGATCAAGCTCGACCCTGGCGCCGCGCTCATTCGCGTGCAGCTCGCCGGCGCATTGCAGGAGGATTCCAACCCCGAAGCCATCAACGAGTCCGTGACACTCCTCCGCAAGTCGCTGATCGACGATGAAAATTCCCGCGCCTTTCGCCTTTTGGCCAACAGCTATTATAAGCAGGGCAAGCAGCCGGAAGCCGACGCGATGATCGCCCAGGCCTATTTCTTGGAGGGTGATCTGAAGCAAGCCCAGCTATTCGCCAAGCGCGCCCAGACAAAGCTGCGCTCGGGGACGCCGGAATGGCTGAAGAACGACGATATCATCAACTACAAACCACAAACCTGATCGCCGTCTGCGCCGCTGGTCGCGCCGCGATAGCCCCCTGAGAGGCCAAAACGAATGTCTGTGAATCCCCGTCCCCCGTTGCT
>CALRVN010000378.1:0-3884 GCA_943371625.1 Hyphomicrobium sp. CS1GBMeth3 | reverse complement strand
TTGCCCAGCTCGACCGCGTCGCCTTCGGTGATCTCGATGTCGAACTTGGTGAAGCTGGCGACGAGGTCGAGGCCGTCCGCGAGACTGGCGGTGGCGCTCAGCTCGACACCACGCGAATTGGCTTCGCCGGTCTGCGCATACGAGAAGGTCGCACTGTCGTAGTTGATGTAGTTCTGGCGCGTGAGATCGAACAGCGCCGCGGTGACAAAGCTCTTCATGCCAATCGGCTGGTATTTGACGCCGACCTCGTACTGCTGGCCGGTTTCGGGGCCGAGCACTTTGCCGTCGGAGTCGGTCTCGGTGACGGGCAGGAAGGATTCGGCGTAGCTCACGTACGGGGCGAGGCCGAAGTCGGACTTGTAGATGAGGCCGGCGCGGCCGGTGAAAGCCTCGTCGCGGCGGCTCTGTTCGGCGTCCGCCAGATGGTCGTCGGTGCTAGTCCCCGCCCAGTCGTAGCGTCCCGCGACGGACATGATCCAGTTGCGCGTGAACTTGATCTGGTCCTGCGCGTAGAGGCCGGCCTGCCATTGGCTGATGTCGTAGTCGCCGTATGCGCCGACGACCGTGACCGGGCCGCCGTAGACGG
Source organism: Hyphomicrobium sp. CS1GBMeth3 (assembly GCA_943371625.1). GTDB lineage: Bacteria > Pseudomonadota > Alphaproteobacteria > Rhizobiales > Hyphomicrobiaceae > Hyphomicrobium_A. The sequence continues at coordinate 3,298 of CALRVN010000378.1, read as the reverse complement.
GGTTGTAGACGTCGATGGGGGCGGCGGTGCCGTACTTTCCGAGGAACGTGCCGTCGAGACGCTGGTAGTCGAAGCCGACCAGCAGCTCGTGCGCGATCGGGCCGGTGCCGAATTTCGCGATGGCCTGATTGTCGACGTTGAACGTGTTCAGCTCGTTGTCCATGCCGTAGTACGAACGCTTGAGCGTGTGCATGTCGGGCTCAAGGCCGGTGGAATAGACGCTCGCTACGTCGATGCTGCTGTGCAGGTAGCGGGCGTTCTGGCGGAAGGTGAAGGTCTCGTCGTAGACGTGCTCGAACAAGCTCGTGACGGCGGTTTCCTTGTGCTTATAGCGGTCTACCCCCGGCTCGCCGGCGAAGAAGTGCGGACTGATCTTGCCAAACGGGTTACCCCACAGCGTTCCTTCCGCGGGAGAAGCCTGCGAGACGTTGGTGTCGTCGTCCTGATAGTGCGCCAGAACCGTCCACGTCGTCTGCCGGTCGAGACGGAAGGTGAAGGACGGCGCCAGGTAGAGCCGGTCGTCCTGCACGAAGTTCTGCTGCGTGTCGGCATCGCGCACCACGCCGACCATGCGGAACAGAGCCGTGCCGGCGGGGTCGATATGACCGCCGAAGTCGAACTTGCCCTGGTAGTAGTCGTGGTTGCCGGCGTTGAGTTCGATCTCGCTGAAATTCTCGTAGACCGGCCGCTTGGAGACATAGTCGATCAGGCCACCCGCCGAGCCCGCACCATAAAGAACCGAAGCCGGCCCCTTGGGGACCTCGATCCGCTCGGCGCCATAGGGCTCGAATGCGTAGCTGGTGATGTAGTTGGGATTGCGCGCCTGGAGGCCGTCCATGTACAGGCCCTCGCGCGTGGCATCGAAGCCGCGAATGTCGATCCAGGTGTAGCGGGACTCGAAGCCGAAAGGCTCGGCCGAGACGCCGGGGACATAGCGCAGCACCTCGGTCAGGGTTTGCGCTTTCTGGGATTCGATCTGATCTTTGGTCACGATCGAGATCGACTGCGGGATCTCGATCAGCGGCGTGTCGGTCTTGGTACCGCCGGCGCTCTGCGTGGCGACGAAGCCCGGAACCGGCCCCCACGCCGTCTCCTTGGTGCCCTTGCCGTCGACGTTGGAGCGCTGCTGTTGCGGTGCCGGTGCGGACGACTGCTCGATGCCCTGCGGCTTGGCGGCTGCCGCCTTTTTCTTCTTCTTTGCTGCCGGCGGTTTGCTCGGCTCGGCCTTGGTGTCGACGACCACGGGCGGGAGCGGGACGGTCTTGTTCGGGCTTGCGTCCGCGGGTGCGGCGTTCTCCTGTGCGGAGACTACGGACGCAGTGAACACTGCCAAGCCGGCCGCCAAAGCAGCCTTCATCATACGCATTACGCTGAAGCCTTTACTGGATTACGCCACTCACGGGAGAGCGCCTCGCCGAAGGCGCCGGGCCAAGCTACGCGAGACGAGCGATTTGTCTACCGCCAAAGTCAGGATTATCTCGGCCGTGGCTTCCGGGCAACGATCAGCCTACGGTATAATGCCAGCGCCTACGCTCGCTGCGCGCGAGTCTCCGCGTCGTGCAACGAAATGAGCTTGGCTCAAGCCTGCGCATCGGCGGCGCGCTGGAGGAACTCGACGGTCACGCCGTCCGGCCCTTGAACGTGCACCAGGCGAAGCCCTTTGCTCTCGCCGTACGCCACCGTCTGCGGCTTGCCGAGCGGGTGCCAGCCGAGGCGCGCAACCTTGGAAAGCAGCGCGTCGATATCCGCGACATACAGCGCGACGTGCGCCGAACCGACGTCGCACAGCCGCGGCTTGTAAGTCTCGCGGTTCGCGGGCGCGGCAAACTCGAGCAGCTCGATCATGTGTCCGGGCCCTTGGAGCATGGCGACGCGCAGCGCCGCGCCCGGCACGCCGACTACCTCGTCGACGAATGGGCTTGGATCGAAGGTCAACGTGTGCAGGTGCTTGAACTCCAGCGCACCGACCCAGAAGGCGAGCGAGCGATCGAGCGAGGCGACTGTGAAGCCGGTGTGGTCGAAGCTCTTGACCGGCGGCGATGCATTCGCGGCACCGGGAATGCCGGACGTCTCGACGTTGCTCATGGTGCGTGGCCCTCGCCTCGTAAACATTTCCGACGGCGTTCGTCGCACGGGGCTCGCATGCAAGAGAATGCCGGGTCTGCCAAACGGGCCGTGTGCCGGAGCGTAACTATGCGGCCGGCGGCCTTTGCAACGGGCGAGAATAAAGCTGCATCCGCGGGAACCTGATCCCGGCACGGAGCTTTAGTCTCATCAGGTCGAAAACTCGGCCGGGCGCCGCCTCAGGAGGGGACAATGGACACGCCGCCAAAAGCCGTCGGGTCGGCCATGCGCCGCCTGTTCGCGGCCATCACGCGCCGGCCGATGAACTGGAAGATGATCGACGCCTTCTCGCGGCTGGAAGAGCGCGAGGAAGAGCTGCGCGAGCGCGAGGGCCGTCGCGATAAGAAGGGCGACGAGCCGGGCGATCGCTCCTGAGGGCGCGTCGCGATTGCAAGCCGGCGCCGGGTAAGATTCTGGTTGCATACGCCGCCATGTTCCCTTATTGTTCTCGGGTGACCGGTGGAGCGGTAGATGGACGTGAAATCCGAAATCCGTGATCTGAAGCGCCGCGTGGGCGAGCTCGAAGGCTCGCATGGCTTTCTCAGCGGACAGGTGCGCGACGTGCACCGCGCGTTGCTCGGATTTCAGGAGAGCGTCGAGGAACGTTTCGACAGGGTCGATGGCCGCCTCGATCGCGTCGAGGGACGACTGGACCGGGTCGAGGGCCGTCTCGATCGCATGGAACGCAAGTTCGACGGGCTGGAGCAGAAGTTCGGCGGACTGGAGCAGAAGTTCGACGAATTGCCGCGCGTGGTCGCGGAAGTCATTCGCGCGAGTTCGACCGCCGGGACGGCAAGGCCTGAGCTGCGGTCATCGTAGAGGTTTCTTCGATCATTGATGATCGCCGGGCTGTTCAGTGGGCATCTTATTGTCGCTCAACGTCCGGAGACAACCGAATGGCGTTCGCCGTACCTCACAACGCACCGTTGAGTGAAAAGTCGCTTCAAACAGTAGTCGACTGCAAAGTGGGGCTCTACAGGATTCAGGGTGAGGTAGCTTCTGAATTTCGCGCCCCGCAGGATCTTTCAATCAACATTTCCTGGCCTGATATGACCGACTTTTCGGCGCCTCTTCGTCGCATTCTGGGGCCGGCGCATGAGAAGTTTCAGAATGGAATGTGGCGGGAAGCGTTTGAAAATTGCTGTGAAATCTTCGAAACGGAAGCCAGAAAACA
>CALRVN010000377.1:0-3901 GCA_943371625.1 Hyphomicrobium sp. CS1GBMeth3 | reverse complement strand
CCGCTACCCGTCGACATCGGCGGCCCGATGATCTCCGCCGCCGCGGCCGCCAACCCGCCCGACTATGACCGCGCCCGCGCCGTCGCCCGCTTCGAAGGCGTCATGCGCGACCTCATCCACGACCTGAAATTCCGCGATCGCCATGACGTCAGACGCCTCTTCGGCCGCTGGCTGTCCGAAACCGGCGCCGAGCTGCTCGCCGATGCGCACATGGTCGCGCCCGTGCCGCTCAGCCGCGGCCGTCTCCTCGCGCGCCGCTTCAATCAGTCGGCCGTGCTGGCAAAGGAGGTCGCCCGGCTGACCGGCGTTCGCTTCGAGCCGCTTCTCCTGCGTCGCATCCGCCGCACGCCGCCCCAGGTCGGCCTCACCCGCCAGCAGCGGCGCGACAATGTCGCCGGTGCCTTTGCCGTTGTCGACGCTCAAGATATTGCCGTCCTGGGCGCCAATATTGTGCTGGTCGATGACGTCATAACGACCGGCGCAACCGTCGCAGCATGCGCGCGGACCCTGAAAAAGGCCGGCGCCGCGCGGGTCGACATCCTCGCCCTCGCCATGGTTACCGACCCCGCCTTTCTCTCGCCCTGATGGGCTCGGTGAATAAGCCTTTCTGATTCGCCGTAGGTCTTTGCCAGGCGCCGCAAAATCACTAGATTGATTTACGCGCCACGCCGGGGAAGGGCGAACGCGGGAAAGGGGACGCTGCGAAGTCCATGCCCAAGATCATTGTCTACACCACGCGATACTGCCCTTACTGCCATATGGCCAAGGAGCTGCTGCGCAAGAAGGGGATCACGGCGTTCGAGGAGATCGACGTCAGCCAGCGCGACCTTCGCGCCGAGATGTGCGCCAAGGCCGGCGGAAGGCACACTGTGCCGCAGATCTGGATCGGTGACAGGCACGTCGGCGGATGCGACGACCTCTACGCGCTCGATCGCGAGGGCAAGCTCGATACGCTCCTGGCCGCCTAGTTCGACCATCAAACCGGCCGGCGCGAGCATCGCCCTTTTAAGAAAGAACCATCCCAATGCCGGACGCACCTAGCGCGTTTCGCGTCGGACTTGTTCAGATGTGCGCCGGTCGCGACGTTCCCAAGAACATCGCCGCTGCAAGCAAGCTGATCCGCGAAGCCGCGGCCGGCGGCGCGCAGTACGTCCAGACCCCCGAGATGACCAACATCATGGAGCTCGAGCGCGAGCGCCTCCTCGCCGTGCTCCGCCCCGAAGCCGACGACCCGGCCGTCACCGAGTTCCGCTTCCTCGCGCGTGAGCTTGGCATCTGGCTGCACATCGGCTCGCTCGCTCTGCTGGGTGAGGCGGACAAGCCCGTCAACCGTTCGCTGCTCATTTCGCCCGCCGGCGGCATCGTCGCGCGCTACGACAAGATCCACATGTTCGATGTCGATCTCGGCGGCGGCGAAACCTACAAGGAAAGCGCCAACTACCAGGCCGGTCGCGAGGCAATCATCGCTTCGACGCCCTGGGGTCAGCTGGGGATGACGATCTGCTACGATCTGCGCTTCCCTCACCTCCACCGGGCGCTGGCCAAGGGCGGCGCGCGCTTCATCGCCGTCCCGGCCGCATTCACCAAGCCGACCGGCATCGCCCACTGGCATACACTGCTGCGTGCGCGCGCCATCGAGTGCCAGTGTTACGTGTTTGCCGCTGCCCAGGGGGGCGTGCATGAGAACGGCCGCGAGACGTTCGGGCACAGCCTGGTGATCTCGCCCTGGGGTGAGGTTCTCGCCGAGGGTGGCGTTCAGCCGGCAGTCACGTTCGCCGATGTTGAATTGAGACGCCTGGATGACATTCGGCGGCAGGTACCGTCATTGCGCCATGACCGTCCGTTCGACGTGGTATATGCAGGCGATACGCTGCCAAACGAGGTTGCGTCGTGATCAAGTACTGTATGCAGTGTGCCAACGACCACGAGTTCGAAGCCTGGTTCGCTTCGAGCGCGTCTTACGATGCGCAGGCCGCACTCAACCAGATCGCCTGTCCGGAATGCGATAGCCGCGACGTCGGCAAGTCGATCATGGCACCCAACGTCGCCCTGAAGACCCGGAACCGCGACGACGATGCGCCGTCCCGCTACCGCAATCTCGTTCGCCAGGTCGCCCGGGCCATCGTGACCAACTCTGAGGATGTCGGCGATCGCTTCCCCGAGGAAGCACGCAAGATCCACTATCGCGAGGTCGAGCAGCGCGCCATCCGCGGCACCGCGTCGTCCGATGAGGCTCAGGCGCTGGTCGACGAGGGCGTCGAGATCATGGCCCTCCCCCGCATGCCCGAGGACTCGAACTAGCCCTTTCATGCCGCTCGATAATCCTAACCTCTCCCAGGTGGGGAGAGGTCGCGACTTCGCGCCGAAGGTACGATGAGCGCGGGTGAGGGGGCGTACTCGCGACAACCGTGCCCCGGTGGATTGCGCCGACCTTAAGCAATGTTCCATCGCGCTCACCTGCTTGTGTTCCCAGGATGGGAAATATTCCGATTGTTCCCATAATGGGAACATGGTAGGTGTCGCCATGAGGATCATCGCTCGCCGCAACTTGGTCGAGTTCTGGAAGAAACACCCAGAGACCAAAACGGCCCTCCAACACTGGCTGAGCGTCGCAAAGGCTTCGCAGTGGACGTCGATGGCGGCCGTGGTGAAATCGTTCACCAAGGCCAAGAAGTTGAATGGCGAGAGAGCAAGATTTGAAGTCGCGGGCGGCAACTACCGCATGATCGTGGCGTTCAACTTCAAGAGCGCAATCGCTTTCATCAAGTTCATCGGCACGCACAAGGAATATGACAAGGTCAATGCCCTCAAGGTGTCGAAATACAAGTAATGGAGAGCGCTGTGGACATTCATGCCATTCGCAACGACACTGACCACACCGCTGCTCTTGAGATGATCGAGCGGTTTTGGGATGCCCCCGAGGGGTCGAAGGAAGCCGAGGCACTCGAAGTTTTGGCCGTCCTCGTCGACGACTACGAGAACACGCGCTGGCCGATTGAGGCGCTAGACCCTATTGAGACGATCAAGGCGCATATGATTGCAACGGGTCGCAGCCAGGCGGATTTGGCGCAACTCGTGGGCTCTCGTTCTCGCGCGTCCGAAGTCATCGCTCGAAAGCGTGCCCTCACCTTGGGTATGATTAGGAATCTTGAGAGCGAATGGAGTTTGCCTGCAACACTCTTGATCGCACCTTACGATCTCAAGACGTCCGCGAAAGCGTCAAAGAGCGCCCCTCAAGCGGTCGCGCGCAAGCGCCGCAAGCCGCGCGTGGCCGCTAAGCGTAGGGTCGCTGCCTGAAGCAACCCTCCAACAGCCCTACTCCTGCGCCAGCACCACGACCGTATAGAGAAGCGCCGACTTCACATCCTCGGTGTGGAACTTGGGCTCGCTGTTTCCCGGCGACACCCAAGCGTAGCCCTTGTGGTCGTGGTTCCAGATGCCGTGCACGTGGCCGGCGCGATCGATGACGATCCCGCCCTCTTGATCGAAGTCGAGAGAGTAGCCTTTGAGCTTCAGGACTTCGTTCTTCTTGAGAAGGCTGAACAGTTCGCTGTTGAGCACCATGTCCATCGCTTCCCCCTTCCCTGTATTTACCGAGCACTGCGCCACCGGCTGCACGTGCATCGCCCGCTTCCCCGGCGTGCGATGTCCTAGGATTGAAGCGAAAAAAATACAATTTCAACGATTGGCGAATGTATTCGTTAGCAAATCCATAATTGTTGCCGATCCCCGTTAAGTACTGCAGCGAGGAATACTGGCACACGAGGTAAGCTGTCGTAAGCCATGCCGCATGCCGTCACTCGCCGCCCCTGTCACATATGCTTCACGCGCCGGCGCTAAGGCCAGCCACTTACTGCAATGGGGGACCGGGCCGATGTTGCCGATCATTCGCGCCGGCTTC
>CALRVN010000376.1:0-3926 GCA_943371625.1 Hyphomicrobium sp. CS1GBMeth3 | reverse complement strand
GCATCTGCGCCTGCAGCGGCTGCACCCGCCGCGCCGGTGGCCGTCGCTTCGGCTGATTTCTCGGCCGATCAGAAGAAAGAGATCGAGAAGATCATCAAGAACTACCTCGTCTCCAATCCTGAGATCTTCCTCGAGGCCCAGTCGGCCCTCGAAGCCAAGATGGAGAAGGAGCAGGCCGAGAAGCTGAAAACCGCCATCTCGGAGAACGCGAAAGAGATCTACCGCGATCCCAACGCCGATATCGCCGGCAACCCCAACGGCGACATCACCGTGGTCGAGTTCTTCGATTACAACTGCGGCTACTGCAAGCGCGGCCTGCACGACATCATCAAGCTCGTCGACACCGACAAGAACGTGCGCGTCGTCTTCAAGGAGCTGCCCATCCTGTCCAAGGGGTCCGAGGAAGCTTCCCGCATCGCCATCGCCGCCGGCAAGCAAGGTAAATACTGGGACGTGCACCGTGCCATGCTCGAAGCCAAGGGCGTGATGAACGAGGCCAGCGGGCTCGCCATCGCGACCAAGCTCGGCCTCGACATCGAGAAGCTCAAGAAGGACATGGCGTCCCCCGAGGTCGACGCCGAGATCAAGAAATCCGAAGCGCTGGCCAAAAAGATGGGCGTCAACGGCACCCCACACTTCCTCGTCGGCGACCGCGCCATTCCCGGCGCACCGGAGGACCTTTACGACCAGCTGGAAAAGCACGTTACCGATCTGCGCAAGACCGGTTGCTCCTACTGCTGATCGGATAGCGGGCGACTGCGGCGGTCTGATTTTTACCCAATTGGGTGAAGGTGTTAGAGCTATTGCTCACAGACGCTGCAGCCGCCCTTCCGCGCTCGCTGGAAAGCTGATAGATGGGGAAGCCGCCGCCCCCGGGGCCGGTTATTAACCCGGCTTCTCTTCCGGATGCAGCAAGGACCTCATGGCCAAGCCTATCTACGTCCTCAACGGACCCAACCTGAATATGCTGGGACTGCGCGAGCCCGCCATCTATGGGTCCGACACGCTCGATGACGTGCGCAAGAAGGCCGAGGCCCGCGCCAAGTCGCTCTCCCTCACCATCGACTTCCGGCAATCCAACGTCGAAGGCGAGCTCGTTTCCTGGATCCAGGAGGCCCGCGACAAGGCGGCTGCCCTGATCGTCAATGCCGGCGCCTATTCTCACACCTCCATCGCCATCCTCGACGCCATCCAGGCCGCCGAGCTTCCGGTCATCGAGGTGCACCTGTCGAACATATTCCGCCGCGAGCCGTACCGGCAGCACTCGTACGTCTCCCTCGGCGCCAAGGGCGTGATCTGCGGACTTGGCGCCAAGGGCTACGAGCTTGCGCTCGAGGCTCTCGCCGATCTGCTCGCGGCCCCGCGTCGTGGGTAAGGGCAGCGAGCGGAAAGTGAAGCCGCACAAGAAGGAAAAGCGCAGCATGACGGCCAAGGATCAGGGCGAGACCGCGGGAGACGAGCAACGATTGATCCGACAGCTCGCCGAGCTCCTAAACGAGACCGGCCTGAGCGAGATCGAGATCGAGAAGAGCGGGCTCAAGGTGCGGGTTGCACGCACCCTGAACGTCCAGTCGACCATTGCGGCGCCTGCCGTAGGTATCGCCGGGCCGACAGCGGCCCCGACAGCGGCCAAGCCCGCCGATCCTGCCAAGCACCCCGGCGCTGTGAAATCGCCTATGGTCGGAACCGCCTATCGCTCGCCCGAGCCGGGCGCCGCCACGTTCGTCGAAGTCGGCTCGCAGGTCACGCAGGGCGACACGCTGTTCATCATCGAAGCCATGAAGACCATGAATCAGATCCCGGCGCCGCACGGTGGCAAGGTGACCGCGATCCTGATCGAGAACGGCCAGCCGGTCGAGTTCGGCGAGCCGATGATCATCATCGAATAAGGGAGAGCGGCAATAGGCATCGGGCAATCGGCAATGGGAACACAGCCCCCAATTGCCCATTGCCCATTGCCCATTGCCCGGAAAAAATGTTCGACAAGGTTCTGATCGCCAACCGGGGAGAGATCGCGCTGCGCATCCAGCGCGCGTGCAAGGAGCTGGGCATCGCCACCGTCGCCGTGCACTCGACCGCCGACGCCGATGCCATGCACGTCCGCCTCGCCGACGAAAGCGTCTGCATCGGCCCGCCCCCCGCAGCCGAGAGCTACCTCAACATCCCGCGCCTGCTCGCCGCCTGCGAGATCACCGGCGCCGACGCTGTCCATCCCGGCTACGGCTTCCTCTCCGAGAACGCCCGTTTCGCCGAAATCCTCGAAGAGCATCAGATCACCTTCATCGGCCCGACCTCCGAGCACATCCGGATCATGGGCGACAAGATCGAAGCCAAGGAGACCGCAAAGCGGCTCGGCATCCCTGTCGTCCCCGGCTCCGACGGCGCCGTGAATAGCGAGCCGGAAGCGCTGAAGATCGCCAAGGCCATGGGCTTCCCCGTGCTCATCAAGGCGACGGCAGGCGGCGGCGGACGCGGCATGAAGGTGGCGCATACGGCCGCCGATCTCGGCCTCGCGCTCTCGACCGCACGCTCCGAAGCCAAGGCGGCCTTCGGCAACGATCAGGTCTACATCGAGAAGTACCTGCAGAAGCCGCGTCACATCGAGATCCAGGTCTTCGGCGACGGCAAGGGCAACGCCATCCACCTCGGCGAGCGCGATTGCTCGCTGCAGCGGCGCCATCAGAAGATTCTCGAGGAATCTCCATCCCCCGCGCTCAACGCGGCCGCGCGCGCCAAGATCGGCGAGACCGTCGCCGTCGCCATGCGCAAGCTGAAATACCGCGGCGCCGGAACCGTCGAGTTCCTTTTCGAGGACGGCGAGTTCTACTTCATCGAGATGAACACCCGCCTGCAGGTGGAGCATCCAGTCACCGAGGCCGTCACCGGCATCGACCTCGTCCTGGAACAGATCCGCGTCGCCTCGGGCGGCACGCTCTCGCTCAAGCAGGAGGACGTCACCTTCTCCGGCCACGCCATCGAGTGCCGCATCAACGCCGAGAACCCGCGCACCTTCCGCCCCTCGCCCGGCCAGATCACCTACTGGCACCCGCCAGGCGGCCTGGGCGTCCGCGTCGACAGCGGCGTCTATCAGGGCTATCGGATCCCACCCTACTACGACAGCCTCATCGGCAAGCTGATCGTCCACGGCAAGACTCGCAACGAGTGCCTGATGCGCCTGAAGCGCGCCCTGTCGGAGTTCGTCATCGACGGCATCGAGACGACCATCCCCCTCTTTAACGAGCTGATCCAGCAGCCGGACATCGCCAACGGCCTCTACGACATCCATTGGCTGGAAAAGCACCTCGCCAAGACATAACTTAGGATTTGCGGCGGGCGCTGGCGGTATCCGGCAATATTTAAGCGGTAGGCTCGCGGTAGTGAAAAAGCGGTCTTGAACCTACGGCGACATGGCTTCGCGGGACGACATCGTCATCGAGATCACGCCGCAGGTGCTGCTGAAGGCGTACACGTGCGGCATCTTCCCGATGGCCGAGAGCGCCGATGACCCCGCGCTCTACTGGATCGAGCCTCAGCACCGCGGCATCCTCCCGCTTGATGCTGTCCACGTCCCCCGCCGCCTCGTGCGCACGCTGCGCACCACCCACCTCACGGTAAAGATCGACACCGACATCGTCGGCGTCATCGAGGGCTGCGCCTCCTCGCGCCCCGGCCGCCGCTCGACCTGGATCAACGACCGCATCCGTTCGCTCTACCGCGACCTGTTCAATCTCGGCCACTGCCACACCGTCGAGATCTGGAACGACACGCGCCTGGTCGGCGGACTCTATGGCGTGGCGCTCAATGGCGCCTTCTTCGGCGAGAGCATGTTCTCCTATGAGCGCGACGCTTCGAAGATCGCCCTCGTCTATCTTGCGGCTCGCCTCGCCCGCGGCGGCTTCAAGCTGCTCGATACACAGTTCGTCACC
>CALRVN010000375.1:0-3949 GCA_943371625.1 Hyphomicrobium sp. CS1GBMeth3 | reverse complement strand
CAGGGGACATTCCCCAACGCGGCGGTGAAGACGGCGACGTCGATCGAGACGGCGCGCACGACCCTCGATGGAGAGGGCCGCTTCGACCTGGTGCTGCTCGACCTTTCGATGCCGGGCACGCGTGGGCTCGAGGGGGTGATTGAGCTCAGGACGCGGTATCCGAAGCTACCCATCGTCGTGATCTCGGCGCTCGAGGATGCTCGCATCGTGCATGAGGTTATGGCGTGCGGGGTCGCGGGCTTCATCGCGAAGTCGACGCGCGGGGGCGAACTAGGCCGCGCGTTGAAAGACGTGATGGAGGGGGCGGTGGTGGTGCCGAAGGGCTATCAGCCGCCGGATGCGACGGGCAGCTCGGATGCTGCCGACCTTGCGACGCGGATCGGGACGCTGACGCCGCAGCAGGTGCGGGTGCTGCAGATGCTGCGGCAGGGATTGCTCAACAAGCAGATCGCCTACGACCTCGGTGTGGGCGAGACGACCATCAAGGCGCACGTGTCGGAGATATTGCGCAAGCTGAAGGTCTCCTCGCGGACGCAGGCAGTGATCGAGGCGGCAAAGATCGATTTCGACGCCATCCTCGGCGAGCGGCGCGACGACTAAGTCGTCGCCTTCTGCGCGCGGGCGAAGAGGTGCAGCATCAGCGCGCGCAGCTCGGCAGGCTTTACCGGCTTCAACAACAGCTCGCATCCGACGGCGCGTGCAGCGTCGGCAATCGATGCAGCGCGGTCGGCGGTGATGACGATTGCCGGGATAGCGGCACCGGCGCGACTACGCATGGCGCGAACCAGGTCGACGCCATTGGCTCCGTTGTCGAGGTGGTAGTCGGCAAGGATGATGTCCGGGACGAACGCGGCAGATTGGCCGGATGTCAGTCCGGCGATGCCGCGCGTGGCGACAACCTCGCAGTCCCACCGCTCGAGGAGAGTCTGCATGGCCTCCAACACGCTCTGATCGTTGTCGACGACAGCCACCTTGGCGCCGCCCAGCCCGAGCGCACCCGACATGATGGGCGCTGGCGTCGCCGGTGCGTCAGCGGTGGCAAATTTTGCCCATCGAGGCGCGAGAAGCGAGAAACGCGAGCCGCGGCCGGGCCGGGAGCAGAGCTCGAGCGGATGCGAGAGCGCCTCGGCCATGCGCTGTACGATGGATAGGCCGAGGCCGAAGCCGCCGATGGCCGGGCGGCCGGCCGCGGCGCCGCGCTGAAATTCCTCGAAGATCATCTGGCGATCGGCTTCGCCGATGCCGTGACCCGTGTCCCAGACCTCGATACGAACGTGGTCGCCGCGGCGGCGAGCCACCAAAAGTATGCCGCCCCTTTCGGTGTACTGGACGGCGTTGGCTAGCAGGTTCTGCAGAATGCGCCGGAGCATGAGCGGGTCGGAAACGACGCCAAGACCGCTGATCCGCCACGTGAGCGACAGGCCCTTGGCCCGCGCCTGCGGCTCGATATCGACGGCGAGCGAGGCGAAAAGATCATCGAGGGCGACAGGACGCAGCGCCGGAGTGATGACGCCGGCCTCCAGCTTGGAGATGTCGAGGATCGACTTGAGGAGTTCCTCGATGGTGGTGAGCGCGTGCTCGATGCGTTGTGCGACGATGCCCTGCGGGCCGGCTTCGTCCTGGTCGGCGAGAGTGCTCGCCGACAGTCGCGCAGCGTGCAGCGGCTGCAGGAGATCGTGACCGACGGCGGTAAAGAAGCGGGTCTTGAAGCGGTTGGCGCGCTCAGAGGCGTCGCGTGCCGCGAGCAGCTCGTCGTTGGTGCGCTCCAGCCGGGCGAGCGCGTTAGTCAGTTCCTCAGTGCGCAGCCGCACCTGGCTTTCGAGCGTGATCGCGGTCTGGAAGAGCGAATAGGCGTTCGCCTGCTGGTCCATGGAGCGCTCGACGCGCAGCATCAAGGCGGCGTTTATCTTCTGCAGCTTGATAATGCGCCGCTGCAGCTCTTCGAGCGTTGCGTTCGACGCTCTCTCGCCCAGCAAGCTCATGGCTCCACGCGGCGCCCGAACGCAATGCCGGTCAGGGTCTGGTTCAGGTGCATGGCATTGTACTGTTCGCCATAGGTATGGAAGCCGGCGACGGAATACTTCTTATAAAGCTCGTCCAACTGGTGGCGGATCTGTCGCGACTCGGCGTCGAGCCGGCGAAGTATGCAGTCGAAACCGACGACGATGTCGACGCCACCTAGTGCGGTGTCCAGGTCCCGCAGCGCCGTCTCGGTCGCATTCAAGATATCGCGCGCCCGCGCGACAGTGAAAACCAGACCTTCGTCTATGGCGCAGAAGAACGAGAGGCTGCCGTCGGGATTCATGTTGCGGATCGAGCGGCAGTAGTAGTCGCCGCCGACCTTCACAACCAGGGGGTAGGAGGCGAAGCTGAAGGGCCCGAGGTCATCCGGCTGGAGGCCGATGGCGGACGCGTATTCGCGCGCTGCAGGCTCGGCGTTCAATTCGTGCACGATGCGGTTTTCGGTATCCGCAGCAGTGACGACGAGCTTGATGCCCGTCGGCTCGAAGTTCTGCGTCTTGAACACGCGAAACGGGAATTCGCTCTCGATCATCATCAGGACGGCGGCGCGCTGAGCTACCTGGCCATTGTGGATCATCGCGGTACGATTGAAGGAGATGCCGTCGCCGGCGGAGCCGCCGATCAGCTCGATGTCGTCGATCTCCCAATGGATGGCGGCGACGATGTTCTCCTCAGCGTTGGAGAGACCGTCGACGAGCAAAAGGGCGAAGACGTTCTCTTTGATCAGGCGTTGGCCAGTCGGCGAGATTTGCGCCTTGAGGCGGCGCACCGCTTCTGTGGCGCGCTCGACACCGAATTGATCGATACCGGTGATGAGGTCGCTGTGAACGCGGAAGCCATCGCGCGGGAACGCGATGAGCAGAAGGCCGCCCTGCATCATGCCGGAGGGACCGATCTCGCCGGCGGTGGAGCAGCCTGAGCTGGGCACGCCGGGGAATGCCTCGACGAGCGCAGCGGCCAGCAGCTCGGCGTCGTGGTCGCTGCCGAAGAAGGCGACGATGTGCTGATAGTCGCCGCCATCGAGGGCGCGCTTGGCCTCGCGGACCGCATCATGCGTCGACGCTGACGGGCTTGCCGCAACGCGGATGCCGCAGTTGCTCAGCGTCGATTCAGCCCTCGGCACAATCGTTTCCTCCGCCGCGCTTTCTTACAGGGCACGGACGAAGCGAGCGTGCCACAGCACGATATCCGCGGCAAATCCTGGGCTTGGAACAGCTTAGTGATTTCAACCGACGAGAAGCGGATCGTTGGGGAGCAGCGCGCGGGTGAAGCGCACGCCGGCCGAGGAGCCGCTGCACCAGGCAACGACGCCGGTGAAGCGGCGCCCGCTGGGCAGCTCGATCTGAACGACGGTCGAGGGGACGAGATGCGGAACGCGTTCGAGACCGAAGCCGCCCGGGGACACGTCGCGCACGAAGGCTTGGGCCGTGATCCGGTTATAGGTCAGCTGACACGGCTGGCAGACGGTACGGCGCGCTGATTGGCGGCGCTGGGGCAGGTCTGGAAGAACGATCTCGCCCTGGGCATTCAGGCACGGCGAGCCGCCCATGATGACGTCCTGGAGAAGATTGTTCAGCAATTTGGAATTGCTCGAGTACTGCGCCGGGAGCTGCTGCAGCTCGGCGTGGAACTGGCGGACGGCGAGGAGCGCGTCCTGGCAGGCACGGCGCCAGACGGTCGAGAGGGTAAGCAAGTGGAGCGTCACCGCACGATCTTCGCCGATGTGATTGGCTTCCGAGAAGTAGCGGTCAAGCGCAATGCGCGCCGGTGCCAGGTCGTCAAAGAACTGGGTGATGAGGCGGACGGTGTCCTCGTCGAGGTCGGTCTCCAGCATGCCGTTGCGCAGTACCGAGACAATGGCGGGCTCGCCCGGCACGTACGGTTTCAGGGCGCTCTCGCTGCGCGGAGCGATCGGCTTGTTGAATGC
>CALRVN010000374.1:0-3955 GCA_943371625.1 Hyphomicrobium sp. CS1GBMeth3 | reverse complement strand
ATCTCCGGGCTTGCCTTCGAAGGGCGCGACGCCGCTGAACGGCAGCGGGGGCAGCTCGTGACCGTCCGTCAGGAAGACGAGGTCGGACTTCAGACTGCCGGCCAGCTCGACCGCACTGAACAGGCCCTTCGAGACGTAGCTGTCGCCCTCCCATGCCATACGCCAGTCGAGCATACCGATCGCCTCGTCGACGGGGGCGAAGTTCTCGCAAACTTCGACGGGATCGAAGAGCAGGAAAGAGCGCCGCTCGGTGAAGAAGCCGAGGCCGAGGCGCGAGCCGCACGGCAGTTTGGAGAGCGTCTCGCGCAACGCCGTCTTCGCAGCGTCGAGGCGACTGACCTTGTCGCTGCCGCTCGGAACGTCGCGCGTATTCATGCTGGTGGTGATGTCGACCACCGCAAGCACGTCATAGACGTCGCGCTGCAATGGTACGCGCGGCAGCACCAAGGCAAGCAGCGCGAAAAGAAACGCTCCGGCGGCGAGCCACGTGCGCGGATCTTTCAGGGTCGACCAGGTCATGGCAGCCCCTTGGGTGCGCCGGGCAGGTCGGTCCAGAGTTTGTCGGGCGTCTCGAGCGGCTTTTCTTCGTCTTCGCCGACGGCTTGCGGCAGGTCGCGCACGAGACGCGCGGCGACATCGAAGTTGTACTTTGCATCCCAATCTGCGGGGTCGAAGCGGAGCGCCGCGCGGTATTCCGACTTGGCCAGCGTCACGAGCGGGATGGCCTTGTCGTAGTCTCCCTTCTCGATGGCGGCGATCGCTGCGCGCAGACGTGCGTTGCCCATGTTGTAGAGCATGCGGACGTTGACGTCGGTCGGCGCGCGCTCGGCGGCCTCGTCGAGCAGCAACTGGGCTTCGTCGATACGGCCGCGGCGCAACAGGAACGCTGTGCGCGCCTCGAGCAGCGCGGGCTGTGCCGTGGCCGCGTCAATGGGAATTTCGCCGCCTGTGCGCATGCGGTCGATCTTCGCGTTGGCGCGCTGCTTTTCGAACAGCAGCCATCCGGAGACTGCAGCGCCGGTTAGGCCAGCAACGAGAAGAGTGGTCAACGTGGCGGCCTTTACGTCGCCCCAGCGGATCCGCCACAGGTTCAGCCTGCGTTGCATATCAGGCGGCCTTTCGCATGCTGCGGACGGCAGCGGGCTCGGATCGCTTGGCGCGCGCGGCTGATGCAGCGGGCGCACCGGCGCCGGTATCGAGGCGAACCTCGACGAGCTTGGCCAGTAGCAAAACGAGAAGTGCGACGGCGGCGACTGCGTAGCTCAAGCCGGAAAGGTCGCGCTCAGGAATGCGCTCCTGGTAGCGGATCGGATTGCGTTCGAGCTTGTCGATCTCCTTGATGGCGTCAGCGACCGCCTGCGGATTCTCCGCTTCGAAGGCGCGATAGGGAACCTTGAGCGACTGGAAGAACAGATTGAGATGCCGCTCAGGCAGCGCCTGCGGGGTGTCGGGGACATCTCCCGGAGGATCGAAAATTCCCTTGGCTCCCGCGGTGCGGATATAGAGCCAGTAGAGATTGATCGGGCGCTTGGCGACCTGGGCGCGCAGCTTCTCCTGCACGCGGCGGTCGATCACGGCGGCGCCGTCCGAGACTAGGACGATAGCGCGAGACGTGGGCGTCACGTCCATCTCATGCATCGAGAGGGCGAGCGTGAGGCCCAATCCGACATTGGTGTAGGCGAGCCCGGGACGCGTGATGGCGTCGACGGCGCCCAGCACGGCGTCCTTGTGGCTGGTGATCGGCAGCACGTACATCGGCATGGTCGAGAAGGCGGCAACGCCGAAGCGATCGTGCGGGCGCCGGGCGACGAAGTCCCGCAGGAGGCTGCGTGCGGCGGCCGACTTGGAATCCTCGCCGGCGCCGGGGCGGCTGCCGGCAAACGTGTCGTCCATGCTGCTCGAGCGATCGAGCAGCAGCACGACGTGGGATCCCTCGCCGACGCGCTCGACCGTCTGACCGTCGAGATGCAGACCGGCGATGCCTGCGAGCAATGCCGCAATTGCCAGGGCGCCCAGCAGGTGCAGCGCGATGTCGAGGTAGCGCGACAAACGATCGGGCTCGACATCCGCCAAGGATGGGTAGCCGCTGCGCTTCTGGATGGACAGCAGAAGCGGCAGCAGGACTAGCGGCAGAGCCAGCAAGACCCAAGGCGATGTGAACGCGAGGTTCATGCCGCCCTCCGCTCGCAGACGCCGAGATCCGCGCCCAGCTTCAAGAGCGCTGAAAGCGGCATGGTGTCCCGCGCCTCGTCGACGTCGTTGGCGAAGAACGCCCGGCGCGACGCATGGAACAGCCGCTCGATCTTCGGCCCTTGCGGCTGGAATTGGGGATGCTCGGCGAGAAACACGGGCACGTCCTCGGCAAGGACGCGGCGCCCGGCAGCGACGTCGAATGCGCGGTGAAGTTTCAGAAGCGCAGTCCGATAGCCGTTGGCGTCGTCGAGCCGCGATGCATTCACACGCAGATAGCGCGCAGTATCGGTGAATGGCCGCGAGGGACGCGCGTGGAACGGCCACCATGCGCGGTGCCAGGCAAGCCCGATCAGTGCTCCCAGAGCGACCAACAAGAAGATGAGGAGTGCCGTGCGTTCGGCTCCGGTCGGCAGCCGCGGTGCAGGCGCGTCGGCTTGCAAATCGACCGCGCTCCCGGTGCTCTGACTGCTCGCTGCAAACAACTGCCGGATGGGCGAAGTGATGAACCCGAACGCGGGTACGCTGATTTCGCCACCGCCCTGCAGCTTCAGGGTGAAGCCAGGGATTTCCAGGCGACGCGGGTCGAGCGGCGTGTAGAACGTCTGGTAGGTCAGCTCGAGCGTATGGACGGTGTCGCTGCCCTCGGCCGCCTCGTCATGCTTGATGCTCCCCAGCTCCAGCCAATAATTGACCGGACCGGGACGGGGCAGCACGCCGCTTTCGAGCTTCTGGTCGGGTCCCAGACGAAGCTTCACCCTGCGCACGATCGTGTCGCCGAGGAAGTAGCCAAAGGCGCGCGGATCATCGACGACGAGCGCGGGGGTTTTCGCCGACGCCGTGACGCTCGCGAAAAGCAGCAGGACGAGCGATGCCAGGCGCCAGCGCATCACTGGCCATCCATGAGATAGCCGGAGAAGCGCTCCCAATCGATGCGGTCGCGCACCTCGAACGGCGGGCGGCCATAGCGGGCCGCGAGTGACTTGAGATCGGTGCGACGGCGCCCGCTCCTCCTTTGCCACGCATCCCGCAAGCGCGGGCGCATGACGACCAGACGCCGCCGACCGACCTCCAAATCGATGAGGGACAGGATCCCCCACCGAGGTAGCTTCTCGACCTCGAGACTGTCGCTCAGGTGTATGGGCACGATGTCGTGCTGTGCGAGCGAAGCGAACGTTGCTTCGATATCCGAGGCCGGCATGTAGAAATCGGAGACCACGAACACGAGCTTGCGCTGGCCTGCGATCATGGCCGCCGCGTCGCGGAGGCCGTGCGCGCTACGGCCTTGCGGGGTGAAGGTGCGGAGGCGCTGCAGTACGTCGGTCTCGCTACCGCGGGTGCGATTGGCGAGGAACGTCAGCTCCGGCCGCACCTCCTCGTCGCAACCGATAAGCCCGAATGCGTCGCCGGCGCGACGCGCAGAGGCCGCGAGCGCAGCGCAGAGGTCGGCGGCCACCGCGAACTTGTCGGCGCTGCCGCGAAAGCCCATCGAGGCCGATGCATCGATAAGGATGTAGATCGTCACCGACGCCTTCTGCTCGAAGCGGCGGACGTGCAGCCCTTCGAACGGGTCGCGTGCACTGATGCGCAGATCGAGCCGGCGCGGATCGGGACTGCGAACCAGCGGGACGACGTCGCGGAAGAACCCTCCCGTGCCTTCGTATCTACTCTGGTGGGCACCGACGCGGGCATGGCCGCTGCGCCATGGCAGGCGGTACGGGAGGTCGGCCGGGTCGCGGTCGTCCGTCATGGAGCGGGAACCCGC
>CALRVN010000373.1:0-3959 GCA_943371625.1 Hyphomicrobium sp. CS1GBMeth3 | reverse complement strand
CTGCGTGGGCCTGCGCCTTCCTCAGCGATCTCCCGGCGATGACGATGGAGAGGCCTTCATCGCGCGCCAGTCGCTCCGCCACATGCGCCCCGAAGGCACCGTAGCCGCCGACGATGACGATGCGGCTCATGGCAACGCCGTTGTCAGGCTATGCGTGCTTCTTGCCGCCCGCTGGAGCGCTCGCCGCAGGCGCGGCCGGCGCAGCATGAGCCGGCTCGCTACTGCTGCTGCCATGGCTGCCGCCCGCTATGCGGTCCGACAGGGCTAGCAGCACGCTGGAGGCCACAAACACCACATGGATAGTGACCAGCCAGAACAGGTCGCGGTCGCTCACGGTGCTGATCGTCATGAACTGCTTCAGAAGCTGGATCGCGGAGATGGCGACGATCGAGCCGAGCAGCTTGATCTTCAGCGCCGTGAAATCGATCGTACCCATCCACTCCGGCCAGTCGCGATGGCCGCTGTGGTCGATCTTGGAGACGAAATTCTCGTACCCCGAAAAGATAACGATCACGATCAGCGAGCCGGTCAGCGCCAGATCCACCAGCGCAAGCAGCCCTAAAATAACCTGCGCCTCGGTAGCGGTGAACGCCGTCTCGGCGATGTGAACCAGCTCGAAGAGGAATTTGATCAGCAAGACGAACAGCGACAGGGCAAGGCCGAGATAGAACGGCGCCAATATCCAGCGGCTGGAAAAGATGATCGTCTCGACAACGCGTTCGATCTGTTTGGGAAGTGAGCGCGCCATGTCCATTACCCGCTGATTGCCATTCGTTTCAGCGTGTATCGCACGCGGTTCGAAGGGACCGCAAGCGAGAGGGCCCGGAGCCATATGCGGCTACCGGGCCCTCTTGTATTGCATGCGACTGGCTCTACGCCGGCGCGATCGGCTTCAGTTGACGTACCGCGCCGAGCGATAGGAACGGTACGAACGGTATTCTTCCACTTCGCTGTAATCGCGATTGCGCCGCTTCTTCTTCGCCGTTTTCTTCTTCTTCGGCGTCTTCGCTTGCTCGCGCTCCGGCTCGTCGACCTTCAACGCCACCTTGTGGGCGATCTGCTCGCGCAGCGCCGCGTACCGCTTGCAGCTCGGCAATGCCACCGAGCACGGAAGTTGCCGCGTCAGCGTCTCGCTTATAGCCGGATTGGGCGCTTGCGGAGCGAGCTGCTGCTCGAAGTTCTCGCCCTGCCTGCTGCCCATGACGGCCGTTGCTGGACCACCGAGATACGAGGCCGGTCCGCTGATCGACGCCGTCTTGATCTCCGCCGTCTGCGTCTGCGGCTCCGGCTGCTCGGCGACGCGCTTGTTGATGTGAGAGAGGTCGGCGATCACCTGTGCCGTCTCGGCACAGACTTCGATCGGCCCAGGATTGGCAGCTTCGAGGCGGCTGGCCGGCGTGAAGCCGTAGCGCGTACCGCAGACGCTGACGCGCGGCGGCCGGTGTGTGCGCTCGAAGAGGTCGTGTCCCTCCTTGAGGTTCGCCCAGAAACTACGCCACTCCGGCGCGTTGTACTTGGCGAGATTGCCTTCCGTCATCCGGAACGGGAACACGTGTATCGGAATGTTCGACTGGCCGGCTTCGAGAGCCTGCGTCGCCAGCCTGAAGACTTCGTGGCTGACTTTGTTCGTCATCGCGAAGCAGCCGATCGAAGCGCAGCCGCCGTGGATGAGGATGTAGGATCCCGACCGCAGGTTCACCTTGTCGAAGGCGTTCGGGTACCCGACGTTGAGCGACTTCGGCCACCGCGTCCCCTTATGGATGCTCTGCTCCATGGTGACGGTGTAGAAGCCTTCAGGCGCCTGCTTGTCGCCTTCCCGCTGCTTCGGTCCCAGCGTGCCGGACCAGTAGCAGATCGGATAGGTCGCAAAGAGCGAGTAGTTGCCGTTCTCGTCTCCCGTCCAGACCTCCATTTCGGATTCGGCCTTGAAGACGCGGATGAAAAGCGGAGCGTCGGGTGAAACCCCATGCTCTGCGAGACGTTGGTCGAGACGATCGAGGTCAGGCGTACCGGGAAGTGGGAGCTTCCCCGACGAGTTCGCCTTCTTACGCTCCATGCGCAAGTCGGTGATGTCCTTGATGTCCAGCGAAAGTGCCGACGCGGTCCCGATGTGCCCCAGGACGGCGACGGCTGCGCACACGGTAAGAGCGGCGCGCCCAATGTTGGAGATGTGTTTCGTCATGCAGTCGCTTCTGCACGTCGCGTGCCAATGCAACCGAGAAGGTGGCACTTGCCGCTAATTGTTTCCGAACGTGTCAGCATGTTGAACTCTCTTACTCTTCTTCGTGCTGGCAGGATTTGCGGATGAAAAAAATGAGCTGCGAATATCGACTGCGAATTACGCCGCAGGACAGCTCACGGTGATAGGCGTGCTGCCATCGCTAACCCCGGTAGCAGGCCGAATTGTGTAGCGCCCGTTGCAGACGCTCACGATTGGTGGGACACGGTCACGCTCGAAGGCGTCGTACCCTGCCCGCAGCTGTCGCCAGAATCCGATATTCGGATCTCCCGCATGAAGCGACATGTTTGTGTCCGTCATGCGGTACGGGAAAACCTGTACCTGGACGCGCTTTTGATCAGCAGCGAGCGCTGCGGTCAATAGCGCCCAAATTTCATCAATAACGCCATGGGTCATGGCGTAGCAGCCGATAGAACGGCAATCGCCGTGCACCATTAGCAGCGATCCGGTGCGCCCGTGCGCGCTGTCGAATGCATTCGGGAAACCAAGATTGAACGAGCGTCGATATTGGCTGTTCGGATTCAGCGCTGAAGAATCAACGCTGTAGAAGCCCTCGGGCGCCTGCTTGTCGCCCTGCTTCAATTTGGGCCCCAACCCGCCCGACCACATGCAGATCGGGTATGTGGCAAATAGCTCGAACCGATTGTCCCGCTTCACCCACATCTCGAGTTCGAACTCGCGCTTGAAAACGCGCATGAATATCGCGTCGCCGAGCTTCATGTTCTTGGCTGCAAGGCGCGCTGAAAGGTCGCTGAGGTCCGGCGTCCCAGGCAGCGTCTCGCCCGCTGCGTAGGCTTTCCAGTTGCTCGCCTTCTGCTGATAGATCAGTTCGTCTTCGACCAACTCGTAGATCTGCGGCCAGTAGAAAAAGCCGAGCGCTCCAACGCCAGCGAGCAGAGCTACGCCAATCAAGAGCAACGTGGGAAAGCGGCTTCCGCGGGCTGACATCAGCGCACCATGCCGAGGCTTGCAGGCCGGCGCAACGCCGCGTCGACGCCGCAAGATGGGCGGCGAGCCCGCACTACTGCGAGAATCCGACGGCCGGAGCAGGCGTGCTGCCCGTGTCCATCGGCGCGCCGAGTCCGAACGCCCCCGCCTGATCGGCATTGATTGCCGCTGCGATAGCGTCCTGAGGTTCCGGCGCCGTCACGTTGGCGAACTGACGCGTCTTCGGCCCCGGCGCCGTTATGCGCTCGTCGGCGACCTGCTGTTCGTACGGCTTCGGCGTGAAGGGCTCGAACACCGGACGCTGGAAGCGTGGGCATGGGCCATCGGCACGGATCGACGACGCATCAGCCGGCATCTTCACGTTGACGACGTAGCGCTTCTCGCACACGGCAACCGTCGGCGTCAGGCGATACTTCTCGAAGAAATCGTAGCCCTGCTTCAGCGTCTTCCAGAACGGCACATTGGGGTTGTTCGCATAGCGCGCCATGTTGGCTTCGGTCATGCGGAACGGAAAGGCGTGCACCTCGAAGCCGTCCTGCCCGCTGCGCAACGCCTCGCGTGCCAGCGAGTAGATCTCTTCCATCAGCGCGTCGGTCATCGCGTAGCAGCCGACCGACTTGCACTTGCCGTGCACCATCAGCGCGTCGCCCGTGCGCTCCAGAGCGCGGTCGTAGGCGTTCGGATAGCCGAGGTTGAAGGCGAGGTAGTAGGCGGAGCTGGGGTTCATCTGCGAGCCGCCGACGTGGTAGAAACCTTCCGGCGCCTGCTTGTC
>CALRVN010000372.1:0-3981 GCA_943371625.1 Hyphomicrobium sp. CS1GBMeth3 | reverse complement strand
GACGGCGAACGCAAGGCGTTGCTCGTCATGGCGACCGGCTCCGGCAAGACGCGCACCGTGATCGCGCTGGTCGATCTGTTGATGCGTGCCGGATGGGTGAAGCGGGTCTTGTTTCTCGCCGACCGCGTGGCGCTGGTGAATCAGGCGGTTGGCGCGTTCAAGGCGCATCTGCCGGACTCGGCGCCGGTCAATCTCGTGACCGAGCGAACCAGCGAAGGGCGCGTATTCCTCTCCACCTACCCGACGATGATGAACCTGGTCGACGGGAAGCAGGAAGGAAAAGCCAAGTTCGGCCCGGGCCACTTCGATCTCGTGATCATCGATGAGGCGCACCGCTCGGTCTACCAGCGCTTCCGCGCGATATTCGAGTATTTCGACTCGTTTCTCGTCGGTCTCACGGCGACCCCAAAGGACGAGGTCGACAAGAACACATACTCGCTATTCGACCTCGAGGACGGCGTACCAACCGACGCCTACTCGCTCGATGAAGCGATTGCAGAGGGCGTGCTCGTGCCGCCCAAAGCGATCTCCGTGCCGCTGAAGATCGTACGCTCGGGGCTGAAGTACGACGATCTGACCGATGATGAAAAGGATCAGTGGGACAGCCTCGAGTGGGGCGAGGAGGAGATCCCCGACACGGTCGAGGCGACGGAGGTCAACAAGCGTCTGTTCAACCAGGACACTGTCGACCTTGTCATCGCCGACTTGATGAAGAATGGCGTCAAGGTCGCGGGCGGCGACCGTTTGGGGAAGACCATCATCTTCGCCAAGAACCAGGCGCATGCGCAGTTCATCGAGGCACGTTTCAACGCGGCGTATCCGCATCTCGCCGGGCACTTCGCGCGCGTTATCACCTACGAAACCGGCCCGTATGCGCAAACGCTTATCGATGACTTCTCGAAGAAGTCGAAGGCGCCGCATATCGCGATCTCGGTCGACATGCTCGACACCGGTATCGATGTGCCGGAGGTGGTGAACCTCGTCTTTTTCAAGCAGGTCCGCTCGAAGACGAAGTTCTGGCAGATGATGGGGCGCGGCACGCGGCTGTGTCCGGATCTCTTCGGCCCGGGCCAGGACAAAGAGTTCTTCCGCGTCTTCGACTATTGCCAGAACCTGGAGTTTTTTGGCGCCGACCCAGAGCTCAAGGATGCCAGCTCCAACAAGTCGCTATCTGAGCGTCTTTTCGCGGCGCGACTCGATCTGGTGCGGGCGCTAGACAAGGCGCCTGAGGGCATGTCCGAGCAAGCACAGGAAGGCTATGGCGTCCCAGGCGAACGGATTTTGACCGAGGCGGAAGTCCGCGAAAGCGCACTGAAGACGCTTCAGGAGACGGTCTCCGGCGTGAATGCCGACAGCTTCATCGTCAGGCAGCATCGTCGCGCGGTAGAGAAATATCGCGATCCGGCTGCGTGGGAGAAGATTGACGACGAGACGCGCAAGGAGCTCGTTGACGAAATCGCGCCACTACCGACCGCGCTCGATCTCGGTGGCGAGGAGGCGAAGCGCTTCGACCTGTTGATGTTCTCGCTGGAGCTAGCGCACCTCAACGGCTCCAAGCGGTTCACTCCACTGAAGCAGCAGTTGCTGGAGATCGTCGCCGCGCTCGAGCAGATGGCAATCCCAATCGTGGCTCAGCGCGCCGCGTTGATCGAGGAGATCCAGACGGAGATCTGGTGGGAAGGCATAACAATCCCACTCCTGGAACTCGTTCGTCTCCGTCTCCGCGATCTGGTTCAGCATATCGAGAAGTCAAAAAGGGCAATCGTCTATTCGAACTTCGCCGACGAGATCGGCGAAAGCGTCGAGCACGAGTTGCCACAGGTGGGAGAAGCAGACTTCGCGCGCTTCAAGCTGAAGGCGCGGCAGTTCCTCAAAGCGCACGAGGATCACATCGCGCTTCACAAGTTGCGGCATGGCAAGTCGCTAACGCCGACAGATCTTCTGGAGCTTGAGAAGATGCTTCTCGATGCGGGAGTCGGCGACGCCGAAGACATCGAGCGCGCGAAGGAGACGAGCAGTGGGTTCGGACGCTTCATCCGGTCGCTCGTTGGACTAGACAAGAAGGCAGTCACGGACGCTTTCGGAGATTTTGTATCCGATGGCAAGGCGTCCGCGGCACAGTTGGAATTCGTCAAGATGGTCATCGACCACCTGACCGATCAAGGGATGATGGACCCTGGTTTGCTCTACGAGCCGCCGTTCATCGACATCGCGCCAACTGGGCCGGAGCAGGTTTTCGATGAGGTTAGCGTCGCGCGTCTGGTCACGGTGATCCGCCAGCTCAACGACAGCGCCGCCGCTTAAGTGAATGCCGCGACGGTATACCTCCGTTAGCGGACGCAGGCGGCAATGCTCGACGTCCCACCGCCCGCACGTCTAGCGGCTTCCGCTGGCGCGTACCGTGACGCTGCGCGTATCGGATCACCGCTAGGCCACCGACGACGAGAAGCCACCTCAGGTAGTGGTCGCCACGCAAACAAGATAGCGCGGATCGCCTGGGTGCTAATGGCACGCGGCGGTGCCTATCACGAACCAGTGCCACAGGCCGGATAGGAACGAGCGGGCCCAACCGGGCGCGCTTCACGAGGTTGGAGAGGGCAAAAGGAAGGTCATGCAGTAAACGGTCGACCACCGAGATCAGCAAAACCCAATTGTCCCAGGGCGCCTCGAGCGCGTGCTTTTGATCGGGAGCTGATCTTGCGGATAGCATGAGGGCCATCGGTGTTCGCGCCGAGCAAAAAGGCCGAACACATGGGCGCTACCGACCAGCTCTACGTGACCGACCAGAAAGTCCTTGCCAACGGGGTGCCGTCCACACATGGGACAAGCCGGTCGTCGAGGTCAGGCGGAAAGTGGCAGCCACCGTCGCAAACCCTTGAGGTCTGCAAGCGAGGCAAGTTAGGCGAGCTAGCATCGGCCACCTGAGCCCAATGCCTCGTCAAGGCCGAGCAACTCGCCGGCGGGCATCCCGGGCCGAACCTGAAGCAGGCTAAAACCGCCAATCGAAGCGGCCGGTCACAGCATTGTCGTCGACGTCGGCCGCGAGCTGCCCCGAATAGGCGATGCCAATCGTTGCGTCGGGCGCGAGGGTAAGCGTGAGACCAGCGTCGATCACTACACTATCGCGGGCGAGTGGGGCGCCGAGCACGGTGAAGGCTGTGCCACCGGATGCGAACGAGAGGGTTTGGGCAGGACTGACATCGCCGATCGCGTGCTGCCACGCGACCGAAACGTGTGGTGTCAGTAGCGCGCTGGCGATGCGCGTCACTGTGCCGATGCGAACGCCCAGCGTCGAATAGCCGAGGGAGCTGCTGGCACCCGGCGATGACAGCGCGGCCGCCCCCCCGCGCTCAGCGAATCTATCCGTGTCCACGTTCACATACGAAAACCGGGCGAACGGCTCCAAGGCTGCCGCCGCGTAGATCAGCGGAAGCGCGACCTCGCCGAGAAGCTGTCCAGTGTCGCCGTGATAGCTGGACCCGGCGTGGTCAACGAAGCCCGTGAACGCGACCGTCCGGCCGGTGTCGATGTTGCTCCACGTCCACGCACCGCCACCACGGAGGGCGAAGTCGCCGAGACGGCCGCCGAGATAGCCGGCAAGTTGATAGCTGTCGATGCTTGCGGAGGACAGCCGTGCATCGACGCTCAAGTCGGAACGCGCATACCCTGTCGCGAGGCCGGCGCGCCATCCGGTTCCGATGTTGGTGTCGACGCCCGCCACGAAGCCACCGAGCGTGCGGTCGACGGTGGCGGCGTTGCCGTTCGCATCGAAGCTGCCCCAGGCGCCGTAGGCCTGCCCCCAGAACGTCAGAGCATTGGTCGCTGGCAACCTATCGCGTCCTTTGTCCATCGCGCCGAGCGCCATGCGGCCCGCCGTTGCTGGACCATTCGATGCGAGCGCGACAGAATTGGCGCTATTGCCATAGGACGCCTGTTGGAGGCGCCCAAAAATGGCGTCGCGAACGTAACGGCTGTCCTCGA
>CALRVN010000371.1:0-3994 GCA_943371625.1 Hyphomicrobium sp. CS1GBMeth3 | reverse complement strand
ATGTCGTCAATTCGTGAATGGGTAGGCGGGGCGACGCTCGGCCGGGCCTGGCAGGTAATCGATGGGGCGTGCGGCCGTGGGGTGGGATGCCGGGCTCGAGTGGTGCGCCGAAGGATGGTCATCGGATTGCGCCCTCGAAGGCGCAGTTTCCGAGGCGTAGTGGGCTCATCGGCGAGTGGCGATGCAGACGCAGCGGATGCGATGACTTCTGGCGCGGCGGAGTGTCGAACATGCCGGAGGTGGGCGTCGAAGCCGCTCGACAAGGATTGGGCTGCCGCGTCTAACTCGGGCGACAGTCAGCGGAGCCAGACATGACGTTTCCGACCATCCCGGCGCAGATCCTGCCGATCATCCTTCTATCCCTCTCGAACATCTTCATGACCTTCGCCTGGTACGGCCACTTGCGGTTCAAGGATCAGCCGCTGCTGCTCGTGATCTTCGTGTCGTGGTTCATTGCCTTCTTCGAATACTGTCTCGCGGTTCCGGCAAATCGCTGGGGAAGCGCGGTCTATTCGGCGGCCGAGTTGAAGACCATGCAGGAGGTGATCACCCTGGTGGTGTTCGCGGTGTTCTCGGTGCTCTATCTGAAAGAGCCGTTCACGCTCAACCAGGGCATAGGATTCGCGCTTATCGCGCTGGGCGCATTCTTTGTCTTCTCGGGGCGCACCTGAAGCAGGTATGGTCCAGCGAACCGCGAACGATCACCCCACAGCGCAGCACGAGGAGACCCTATGGCCGAGACACGCATTGCGCTCGTCAGCGGCGCCAACCGTGGCATTGGTCTCGAAATCGTCAAGCAGCTATCGCGCAACGGGATGCTCGCCGTGCTGTGCTCGCGCGATGTCGAGAAGGGGCGCGAGGCGGCGGCCAAGCTCGCGTCGGAGGGGCTCGAGCCTCCGGTCGTGGCGCTGGACGTGACAGACGGCGCGAGCGTCCGGGCAGCGATCGACGAGGTGATGAGCCTGTTCGGCCGCATCGACGTGCTCGTGAACAACGCCGGCATCCTGAAGGAAGGCCAGACGCCACAGGAATCGAAGGTTTTGGATGTGTCCACGGCGCTCGTCATGGAGACCTACGAGGCCAACACCATTGGGCCGCTGCGGATGATTCAGGCGGTGGTGCCGATCATGCAGAAGGGCGGCTACGGGCGGGTGGTCAACATCTCCTCGGGCGCCGGGCAGCTGTCCGACATGCAGGCGGGATATCCTGCCTACCGTATGTCGAAGGCGGCGCTAAATGCGTTGACGCGGGTGACGGCTGCCGAGTTCGGGCCGAGCCCGATCAAGGTCAACGCCATGTGCCCGGGATGGGTGCGCACAGACATGGGCGGCCCGAACGCGACGCGGACGGTGGAGCAGGGCGCAGAGACGGCCGTGTGGCTCGCGATGCTGCCGGACACCGGGCCCACGGGTGGGTTCTTCCGCGACAAGGCGCCGATCGCTTGGTGAGTGCGGCTCAGACGCCGTAACCCCTCACCCGCCGCGGATGCTGCGCATCCCGCGCCGACCTCTCCCACAGGGAGAGGTTAAGGGCTGTCCGGCAAGAACGAGCGATCACTAACCTCTCCCAGAGGGAGAGGTCGGATGCGATCGGCAAGATCGTATCCGGGTGAGGGGATGTGGCTCTTATTCAGGATAGGAACGTCAGACGCCGCGGACGAGATTGCCCACCATCAACGTGATGTAGGCCGTGATCGCCAGCCAGAACTCCTGGTGTGGGAGGTAGCGCGGCACGCCGACGAAGCCGAGCTTGGTGATGAGCGCCAACAGGGCGAGCGTCAGCGAGATGAGGAAGATGGCGATGGTCGGCGGATTGAGACGCATGGCGAAGGCTTCCCCCAAGTCGTGTTCGCGGTAACGGCCGCGCTGCTCCCGCGCGTCAGCCGGACCTTACCATGGGGCATGGGCGTGAAGGCAATACGTCAAGGGCGCCTTGCGGCGCCCCTAAGTTTGCGGGTGTTGTTCTGCAGGCTCGACTACGAGGTGCGAGCGCCCTTGGCCGAGGACAGGGCCGGGAGCTCATCACCGGCTTCTACCAGGAAGCGGATCGGGCGAGCCTTCGGATTACCCTCGTCGTGGCAGGTGACCAGGAGCAGCGGGGCTGTCGGCCGCTCGGAGGAAACCGGAAGAACCTGGCTGTCGAGGCGGTCGATGGTGACGACGTTCAGCACGCGCTGCACGCCGTTGGAATCGATGGTGATGCGGTCGCCCACTGCGACCGGCTTGGTGGCCGTCGCGCCCGCGTCGTGGACGACGTGCGTCAGCCAGAACTCTTCGCTGCCGGCAACGACGGGCAGCACTTTCTGTTCGGCGGCGATAAGATCCTTGCCGGCGATGGCGCGCTGGAAGCCACGCTCGACCACTGCCTCGCCATTCCCCAGAGCGACGGCGGCGGCGCCAAGGCCGATGGCCGAAAGGCCCAGAATGGCGAACGGTAGGTTCTTGCTAACGGCGTCCGTGCCCATGTTCAGCTCCGCTTCTGTAGCCCCGTTGCGGACCGTCGGACCCCCGACTTCCGTAGTGCCTCAATACAACGACCCAACCTTACCAGAATGTTAGGAGTGGAGGAGAGTCCGTCAAGGGTTCCCAGCAGAACCGCGGACCCTCCTCCACAGCACCTCACCGCGGGGAGGCGTACTCGCGGCGAAGGTGTCTCAAGAAAGCAAGGTTAAAAGCGACCATTCCCGAGAAAACGGCCGCGAATACTATCCAGGCGGCCACCACGGGCACCTGCCGGGGGGCGCTTAGATAGGCCGTCTGGGGCACCGGAACCGCCGTGGCGACCATGGCGGCGGCGATCAGCGGGCTGTCGTCCAGGGAGAATTTGAGCAATTCGCCGGCGCTGGAGCTGACGGCAAGGAGGCCGCCAAGGCGATGGGTAGCGGCCGAGTTCTGCTGATAGGCGCCGACCGCCAGCGCGAAGGTGAGGAAGAGGATGAGCCCGACGCATACATCGGCGCTGGTCCGCAGGATCAACCTCAAGGGTCCGTGCTTGGACATCACATGAGATTCCTTCTTAGCTTGCACCGGTCTCACCCGGTGCTTTGAACATGATTGGATGGTCCCCCCGGTTCATGGCAGGTGTGGGGACAGAATGTGGCGAACACGGCGTATTCTCGCGATAGTTGGCGTGTGAGCCGACCTTGTTGCGCGACGGTCACGCAGCGCGTCAGTGCCCGCCAATTAGGCGCTTAGACGTGCGCTCAAGACGCAACAGGCGATGATTGAAGTCACAGGCGGCTCTCGTTAGTGTCCGCGCCGCTCGCGCCTAAAAGGCATTTTCGAAAGGCTTCACTATGGGCTTCATCGCCGACAGCTTGAACCGCATCCAGCCCTCTGCGACCATCGCCGTGTCGACGAAGGCGCGTCAGCTGAAAGCGGCAGGCCGTGACATCATTTCGCTGTCGGCGGGCGAGCCGGATTTCGAGACCCCGGACAACATCAAGCAAGCCGCCGTGAAGGCCCTGTCTGAGGGCAAGACCAAGTACACCGACGTCGACGGCACGCCTGAGCTCAAGGCGGCGATCGTGCGCAAGTTCAAGCGCGAGAACAATCTCGACTACAAGCCGAACCAGATTTCCGTCGGCACCGGCGGTAAGCAGGTGATCTACAACGCGCTGCTGGCGACGCTAAACCCGGGCGATGAGGTGATCATTCCGGCGCCGTGCTGGGTGTCCTACGCCGACATCGTGCAACTCGCGGACGGCAAGCCGGTGTTCGTCGACACCAAGCTCGAGGACGGATTCCGGCTGAAGCCGGAGGCGCTCGAGGCTGCGATCACGCCGAAGACGAAGTGGCTGATCTTCAACTCGCCGTCGAACCCGACGGGTGCCGCTTATACGAAGGACGAGATCAAGGCGGTGACGGATGTGCTGCTGAAGCACCCGGACGTCTGGATCATGACCGACGACATCTACGAGCACCTGCTCTACGACGGGCTGGAATTCCACACCGTCGCCGAGGTCGAGCGGCGGCTGTTCGATCGCACGCTGACG
>CALRVN010000370.1:0-4002 GCA_943371625.1 Hyphomicrobium sp. CS1GBMeth3 | reverse complement strand
CCTCGAGCGTCAGGTGAGCCATCCGCTCGGCCTGGGCGATGGCGCCGCGCATCGTCGCCTCTGCCTCGGCCAGATCGGTGATGACGCCGGCTTTCAGCCCGCGCGAACGCAGATGGCCATAACCCAGCACGCGCGTGCGGCGCGGCTCGCCTGCGCGCTCCGGAGGATCCAGCGCGGCGATGATGCAGACGACCTTGCTCGTTCCGATATCGAGAAGGCCGACAATCTCGGTGTTTCTTGCGTCCGTCCTGTCGCGGCTCAGCATGGCAGCTTTCCTGGACTAACTCTGATTTGAGGCTTGGGGCGGCGCGGGGCGCACGGCGATGCGGCCAGCGACGCGGAGATCGACGATGATGTTTCGGGCGGTGAGATAGTTGCCGAGCTCACCGGGCGAAGAGAGCGCGGCGAGAGCTTCGGCCTCGCGGTCAGAGCCCAGATGCACGACGACGCCGTCCTTCAAATGCAGCGTCCAGCGGCGGCCGCCGACTCGGTCGGCCATCTCGAAGCGCTCGGCGACCTTGGGGAAGCGCACGATCAGCTCGAGAAGCGCGTCTGCCTGCTCGGGTGCGCCGGCGCCGGAAAGGCGCGGCAGCCCGACTTTGGCGCCGGGCTTGAGCGTCGAGAGCACGCGTCCAGAACCGTCGACGAGATGCTCACGACCGCCGTTGAGCCACATCGCAGAGGGACGGCGCTCGACAATGCGAACGTCGAGGGAAGCGGGATAGATGCGGCTGATCGAGGCCGACTTGACCCAAGGCAGCTTCTCGATGCGCTCGCGAGCGGCGGTCGCGTCGAAGGTGATGAGCGAGCCGGAGTTGGGCAGATCGACAGCGCCGAAGACGTCGGAGTCGGTGGTGAAGCGTTGCCCGCTTAGCGCGACCTGCTCGATGCGCAGGCCGGCCCAGTAGGACACCTCATCGAGAGCCGGCAGGAGCGTCGCGACGGGGCGCGTGTCCTTGCCGCCGTTGGTCAGCAGCGAGAAAACGAGGGCGCCGGAGAGCCCCATGAAGAGGGTGAGGCCGAGCTTGCGGCCGAGACTAACGTGGCGTGCCGAAGCGCGACGGCGCGGCAGCATCGTTCGCGACAGATGAGGACGTGTCGGTTCTTCCAGAGGCGGCTGCGAGAGGGTGGAGTGGAGTGTCGCATTCGGATCGAGCGGCCGTGCCTGCGGCACCCGCTGCCCGATATCGGACGCTCCCCCTACCTGTTGCAACTCGCGTCCTCGACCAACCACCGTACGAGCTCGCCAAAGGACCAGCCCGCATACTGTGCCAGCTCGGGTACCAGCGAAGTCTCGGTCATCCCCGGCTGCGTATTGACCTCGAGGCAAATCAGCTCGCCCAGCCCGTCGGTCGTATCGTCGTAACGAAAATCGGCCCGCGCAGCGCCCCGGCACCCCAATGCGCGGCAGGCGGCCAATGTGTATTTCCGGACCAATTGGTAAACATCCGGTGAAATATCGGCCGGCAGTACATGCTGAGAGCCGCCGGGGGCGTATTTCGCCTCGTAGTCGTAGAATTCGAGGCCCTTGAGCGGCTTGATCTCGATGACGTCGGTGACGAAGTCGCCGATGACGGCGCAGGTCAGCTCGCGGCCGGGGATGTAGCGCTCGACCATGACGATGTCGTCGGGGCCACCCAGTTCGGCGAGCTTTTGCGGTGGCGCGTTGGCGCCGCGATCGACGATGAGGACACCGACGCTGGAGCCTTCGGCAACCGGCTTCACGACGTAGGGCGGCTCGATGACGTGGCGGCTCATGGCCTCGCGACGGGTGACGACGTCAGCGTCAGCGACGGGAACGCCGGCCGGGCCCATGACGTCCTTGGCGCGCTCCTTGTGCATGGCGAGCGCGGACGCGAGCACGCCGGAGTGCGTGTAGGGAATGCCGAGGCATTCGAGCAGGCCCTGCACGCAGCCGTCCTCGCCGAAGCGGCCATGCAGCGCGTTGAAGCAGACGTCGGGCGATACCTCTTTCAGCTTCGCTGCGAGGTCGCGGTCGACGTCGATGAGCGTGACACGATAGCCCTCGCCCTCGAGCGCCTTGGCGCACGCCGCGCCGGAGCGCAGGGAAACCTCGCGTTCGGCCGACCAGCCGCCCATGAGCACGGCGACATGGCCAAAGGTGCGCTCAGGCGCCTTCATGATGGTGCTCACGGTAGTTCCCTCAAGCTCAAATGAATATCGACGTTCCGCTCCGATGAGAATGTCACCCCGGCACTTGTTGCCGGGGTCCAGTCATCGTCTGGCACCTGAGCTGGCGGAGCGCTGGATCCCGGGGACAAGCCCCGGGATGACATCGTAGGCGGGGCCGCAGCACCCGGCATCACAGGACTTCGGCTTCGGCGAGGGCTTCGCCGGTGGCGCCGCCGGGCAGCGGCAGACCCATCCTGATGATCTCCCACTGCAGCGTGATCGCCGTGCGCGCCTTGACGCGCGCGCGCACCGTCTCGCCGAGGCGCTCGATATCCTCGGCGGTGGCGCCGTTGTCGTTGATGAGGAAGTTGCAGTGCATCTCGGAAACCTTGGCGCCGCCGACGCGAAGGCCGCGGCAGCCGGCCTCGTCGATCAGCTTCCAGGCGCTGTGACCCGCGGGGTTCTTGAAGGTCGAGCCGCCGGTGCGTTCCTTGATGGGCTGGTTCTTCTCGCGATAGTCGGCGACCTCATCCATCTCCTTGAGGATCGCAGCCGGATCGCCGGCGGTGCCCTGGTAGAGCGCCTCGGTGAGGATCCAGTCGGCCGGGACTTCGCTGTGGCGATAGGTGAAGCCCATGTCGGCGAGCGACAGCTCGTGGATCTTGCCCGAACGATCGACGGCGCGAGCGGCGATCAGGACGTCCTTGGTCTCGCGTCCGTGGGCGCCGGCATTCATGCGCAGCGCGCCGCCGATGGACCCGGGGATGCCGCGATAGAAGGCGAGCCCGGCGATGCCCGCGTCGGCAGCTGCGCGCGCGACCTTCACATCGGGCACAGCGGTGCCGGCGCGAATGCGATTGTTCTGCTCGGGCGTGATGGCGGCGAAGCCCTTGCCGAGCCGAATAACGACACCTTCGACGCCGCCGTCGCGCACCAGGAGATTGGAGCCGAGGCCGACGACGGTGACGGACAGATCGGCAGGGATGTTGGCGAGGAAGTACGCGAGGTCGGCTTCGTCGGCGGGCGAGAACAGCGCCTGTGCCGGGCCGCCGACGCGGAACCAGGTGATGTCGGCGAGCTTCTGTCCGGAGCCGAGGCGGCCGCGCAGCTCCGGCAGCCTCGCCTGCAGGTCGGCGCTCAAGTCAGGGAAGGACACCGTGGCGCTCCGGCTATTGGTTTGCGCGGTTCAGGCGTTAGCGCGACGCGGCTCATCGGCGGCGAGCCACTGCGGCAGGGCGTGCGCCCACTCGGTGGATGTGCCGGCACCAAGGCAGATGACCATGTCGCCGTTGCCGATGTAGCGGCGCAGCATCGGCGCCAGATCGTGAACCGACTCGATCGACGTTGCAGAGGGATGGCCGGTGGCGCGGATGCCTTCGGCGATCGAGCGCTGATCGATGCCTTGCATCGGGGCTTCACCGGCTGAGTAGAGCGGGGCAACGATGACGCTGTCCGCGTCGCGGAAGCAGGTGGCGAACTCGCCGAAGAGATCGTTGACGCGCGAATAGCGGTGCGGCTCGAACACGGCGACGACGCGACCGCGGGCGCGGGCGCGGGCGGCGGCGAGCACGGCTGCGATCTCGGTCGGGTGATGACCGTAGTCGTCGAAGATGGAAGCGCCGTTCCAGGTGCCGGTCAGCTCGAAGCGGCGCTTGACGCCGGTGAAGGTTCCGAGCGCGGCGCGGATGGCGTTGTCGGGGATGCCGGCCTCGGTGGCGGTGGCGATGGCGGCCAGTGAGTTCAGGGCGTTGTGCTCGCCCGCCACGGGGATGGACCAGCCGCTGATCTTGCGCTCGCCGCCGCGAACGCGCGGTCCGAGGTCGGCGTCAATGACGATGCCGCCGCGATCCTGGGCAAGTCCGGTGAGTA
>CALRVN010000369.1:0-4017 GCA_943371625.1 Hyphomicrobium sp. CS1GBMeth3 | reverse complement strand
CGGTGAGATCGTTCAGCGCGCCGAAGGCGATCGGCAGGACGAAGCCGCCGAGACCACCGATCATGCCGACAAGGCCGCCGACCGCGCCGACGTTGCCCGGGTAGTACATGGCGATGTGCTTGAAGACGGCGGCTTTGCCGAGGCTCATGAAGAAGCCGAGAACGAAGGCCGCGACGATGAAGCCCGCGACGCCGAGCTCTAGGTGCGAGGCGATATCGCCCTTGATGCCGCGCACCACGTACGTCGTCGGCGGCAGCGACAACACGAGCGTTGCAACCGCCGAGACGCCGAGGCTCCAGTACATGATGGTGCGCGCGCCGACGCGATCGGAGAGTACGCCGCCGTAGGCGCGGAAGATGCTGGCGGGGATCGAGTAAAGAGCGCCGATCATGCCGGCGGTGGCGATATTGAAGCCGTAGACGCCGATGAGATAGCGCGGCAGCCAGAGCGCCAGCGCGACGAAAGCGCCGAAGACGAAGAAGTAGTAGAAGGCGAAGCGCCAGACGCGCATGTCGCGCAGCACCGACAACTCGAGCAGATAGGGCTTGGGGGCGGCGCCGGTCTTGCGGCGCTCGACGAGAACCGGGTCGTCAGATGTCATCAGCCAGAAGACGACGGCCATGACGGCGAGGACCGCGGCCCAGGTGAGCGCAACGGCTTGCCAGCCCCAGGCGACAAGCACGAACGGCGCGGCAAACTTGGTCACAGCGGCGCCGACATTGCCGACGCCGAAGATGCCGAGCGCCGTTCCCTGCCTCTCCTTGGGG
This sequence comes from Hyphomicrobium sp. CS1GBMeth3, assembly GCA_943371625.1. GTDB lineage: Bacteria > Pseudomonadota > Alphaproteobacteria > Rhizobiales > Hyphomicrobiaceae > Hyphomicrobium_A. The sequence continues at coordinate 3,250 of CALRVN010000369.1, read as the reverse complement.
AAGAAGCGCGCGACGTAGGCGACGCCAACGGCGAACGACCCACCGGCGAGGCCCACGCCGAGCGCGGCAAGCAGAACCTGCGGGTAGGTATGCGCGAAGGCGAGGAGCACGGTCGCGACGCTGGTCGCCAGCATGGTGATCGTGAAGACAAGGCGGCCGCCGAAACGGTCGGTCCAGATGCCGAGGAAGATGCGCGACAGCGAACCAGTGAGGATAGGCGTGCCGACGAGGAGGCCGAACTCGGTCTCGCTCAGCCCCAGCTCGTCCTTGATGCGAATGCCGATGATCGAAAAGATCGTCCACACGGCGAAGCACACCGTGAAGGCCAGTGTCGACATCCAAAGCGCACGGCCATGGTCATTCGAAGGGCCAAGATCTGAATATCCGTTCGCGTGCATCAATCGCGTCTCCCGTCTCGCAAGCCCAAAAACAAAAAAGCTGCCGGCCAAACCTCTGCGCGCGTGCGCAATGGTTTGAACGGCAGCTTTGCCTGGTGAGCGCCCGCCATTGGGCGCGTTCTGTGCTTGATCTGATACGCGTCGCCGCGAAGAGGCAAGATCAAAGAATGGACAGATTTAGCTCCGTCCGGCCCAAAGTTTGTGCAGAGCACACAAGGGTGCGGTTAACGCTTTTGCGCCTCGATGTAGCTGTCGATCTTGTCGGGATCGAACAGGGCGCCGTCGAAGAATCCGTCCGGTCCTAACGTCAGGCTGGCGCCTGCAGAGCCGACGGGCGTCGGTGTCAGCAGCGCGCCTTCCACCTTTGCATTCGCCGCCGGCAAGGCGATGCCGAGTGGACCCAAGGCAGCGCGGTAGATGTCGGGGCGATAGGTTTCGCGCGCGATCGCGGTGTTTTCGCGCGTGTGCGCAATCTGCCCCCAGCGGACCATCTGCGAATAGAACCACAGCGCGTGGCTCTTCCACGGAAAGGTCGCGGCCTTCGCGAAAGGCACGAAGAATTCGCTGGCCTGCTTCAGCTCGCCTCCGCCGACGTCGAGCGAACCCGAGAGCCCGTGCAGCATCCACTCCGCCGGCCGCGCGATGTAGTTCGGCGCTGCCAGAATATCGGCCAGTTCGCCATGGTTGGCCTTTTCGCCGCACCACTGCGCGGAACGGCACAGTGCGCGCAGGAGTGCAGCTAGCGCCTCCGGCTTCTGCTCCGCCCAGGCCGCGCTGACGCCAAGCACTTTCTCCGGGCTCGAGCGCCAGATCGCCGCCTTGACGGTGGCGATGTGCCCGAAGCCAGCGGTGGCGCCGGCGCTGTTCCAGGGTTCGCCGACGCAATAGCCGTCGATGCTGCCACTGGCGAGCGCATCCGCCATCAGAGGCGGCGGGACGAACACGATCTCGACGTCGCGGTCGGGATCGATGCCGCTGGCGCCGAGCCAATAGCGAAGCTCGTAGTTGTGTCCGGAGAAGGGATGGACGACGGCAAACTTGAGCGGCCCGGTCCAATCCTTAGCCTGCTGGTTGATGACTTGGCGAAGCGCCTTCCCGGTCGCGCCCGGTTCAAGGTTGGAGCTGGCGCCGTGGTCGAGCATCTGTGCCCACAGCGCGTTCGACACGGTGATGGCGTTGCCGCCGAGTCCAAGCGCAATCGGTGCGATCGTATTCGCCGCGAGCGGCGTCAGTCCGAGGTTGGCTGCGATGGGCATCGGGGCCAGGAGGTGCGCCACCTGGAAATGTCCGACTGCCATGCGGTCGCGGATGCTGGCCCACGAGGTCTCGCGCACCAGCGTCAGGCCGACACCCTCGGCGGCGGCGAAACCCGTTTCCTTGGCGGCAACGAGGATGGCGCTGTCGAGCAGCGGCATGAAGCCGGCGACGACCTCGTATTCGCGGCGCTGGCTCATGTGTCCTCCGGCGGGGCAAGCAGGCCGGCAGCCGTGATCAAGCTTTCGGCAATGTCGGTAATCTTGCGGTTCTGGTTCATCGCCGTCTTGCGCAGCAGCGCGTAGGCATCGGCCTCCGATATTTGGCGCGTCGCCATCAGGATGCCCTTCGCGCGGTCAATGAGCTTGCGGCTCTCGAGCTGGGAGCGGGCTTCGTCGAGCTCGCGCGCCATCCGCGCGAACGCATTGAAGCGGCTGATCGCCATGTCGACGATGGGTTTGACGCGCTCGCGTTTGAGGCCATCGACGACATAGGCCGAAACGCCGGCATCGACCGCGGCCTCGATTGAGGCTTGATCGGAACGGTCGACGAACATGGCTATCGGACGGTTCACGGCACGGGAGAGCTGAAACATGCTCTCGAGCATGTCGCGGTTGGGGTTCTCCAGGTCGATGACGATAACATCGGGAGCAATGTCGGCGATCCGGCGGGCGATGCCGACAACGTCGTGCACGACCGTCAGATTCTCGTAGCCGGCGTCGCGCAAGCCGTCCTCGATGACCGCCCCCCGCAGGCGGTTCTCGTCAATGACGAGGATCGAGAGTGCTGTCGGCTTGGCGTGCATTCAGGGCCCGCGGGTCGATTCGGATCACCGCGGGCGTTTAGCATGCAAGCTGTCGAGTAGGAAATCTTAGATGGAGCGATCGTTTCGAGCCAGTAGCGCGTTGGATGCGTCCGTGAGCGCGAGGGACGTGCGCTGGGTGCGGGGATTGCGATCCAGCGTGGCGAGAAGATGCGCTTCCGACAGTGCCGTCACCTCGCGCAGCACAATCGCGTGCTCGATGCCGAAGATGCGCGAGAAGGTGCGGGTGTCGCTGCAGATGCCGAGATGCAAAGCCAAGAGCACGCTAGCGCCGATCGCGGATAGCGTGGGATCAGCCGCAGTCAGCTCGGCGACTCTGCCGAGAAACTCTTCCTCGGAAATGTCCGCGGCCGCCGCGCTGCTCATGCCGCTTGCAGTTGTTGCGCTGGCCGGAACGAGACGAGCACCGACTTCGAGGTCGGCGTGTCGCTGTGCTCACCCGCGGCGGTGTAAGGCACCAGCACGTTGAGCTCGGGGTAGTAGCCGGCCACCGAGCCGCGCGGGAGATCGTAGGGCACGACGCGGAAACTGTCGGCCAGGCGCACGATGCCGTCGTCGTGGCGGCCGAGGATGTCGACGCGGTCGCCGGACCCGACGCCGATCTCGGCGAGGTCGTCCGGATTGACGAACACGACGCGGCGCTCGCCGTAGATGCCGCGATAACGGTCGTCGAGACCATAGACGGTCGTATTGTACTGATCGTGGGAGCGGAAGGTCTGCAACACGAACAGGCCATCCTCACCCAAAGCCTTCTGATGCTCCGTCTCGCGTGGCA
>CALRVN010000368.1:0-4028 GCA_943371625.1 Hyphomicrobium sp. CS1GBMeth3 | reverse complement strand
TCCTCCCGGTCCTGTTCATTCCCAACGGGCGCCTGCTCGGCGCGCTGCAAAGCCTCGTCAACGGCGTCTACAAGGGACCGTTCGCCAAGCTGCAGACCTTCTTCGCCGTGTCGCACGACAGCGCCGCCGGCCGCTTCGTGCTCGACGACGACCGCCTCTCGCTGCTCTGGCCGACCGCCAAGGACGAGCCGGTCTACGGTCGGCTCGACGCCATGCTGACGGCGGTGGTGAAGGAGTCGGGCGGCAGCTACGTCAAGAACCCGCTCGCCGGAACTGTGATGGGACATCAGCCCGCCACGGCACATCCACTCGGCGGGGCCGGCATGGGGCGCGACCGCGACGACGGCGCCATCAATCACAAGGGACAGGTATTCGACGGCGCCGCTGGGCGCGGCTCGACCGACGTGCACGCGGGGCTTTACGTCATCGACGGCGCCGTGATGCCGCGCTCGCTCGGCGTCAATCCGCTCCTCACGATCACCGCGCTCGCTGAGCGATCACTGATTCACATGCAGCAGGATTTCGGACTGTCGTTCGATGCCGAGCCGCTCACTGGCGTCCGCGCCACGCCACAGGATCTCAGCCCCTTCCTCGCCGCTTAGGACGCCCTGACGCTCGCTTGGCGGGTCACCAGCGTGCTTCGAAAGAACGCCAATTGCTCCGCGCTCGCGCGGTCGAACCAATGTCCGTGATAGATGTCGAAATGGTCGATCGGCAGCACGACGAGGCGCGCCCTCTCCCCGATCCTCGCTGCCGTTTCCGCAGCGGCTTTGGCGGAGACCATCGTGTCGTCGGCGCACGCGATCAGCAGCGCGGGGCACTTCACGCGATCTGCGTGCAGCACCGGGCGATATCTCGGCAGCGTGAAGATGATGCGGGCAGCGACCTTGTTGACCCAATCCGCCGGCACGATCGATAGGCATCCCGCATACGCCTTGTCCGATGACATGACGGCGAGTTTCCCCTGCGGTGCGACGAGCGGCACATAGTGCGGCGACTTACCAATCGCGCTGCGGATGAGATCGGTCAGCCCGGCAGCGACGCCGCGGAACAGGCCGTGCAGGCTTGCGCGTTTCAGCGCGAGACGCGCGCTCCCCTTGCCGTCCAGCATCGGGCACTGTGCAGCGATGGCGGCGACACCGCTGTCGCGTCCCGCAGCCATGACCACGTGTCCGCCGGAAAGCGACGTGCCCCAGAGGCCGATGCGCTGCGCATCGACGCCCGGCAGCCCGCGCGCGAAGTCGATCGCTGATTGCCAGTCCTTGAGCTGGCGCTTGGGCGAGATCAGCTGTCGCGGCTCACCATCGCTGGCGCCGAGATTGCGGTAATCGAACACGACGACGTAGAACCCGGCCGCTGCGAACAGCTGCGCGTACGGCTCGAGCGAGGCGCTACGCGTGCCACCCAGCCCGTGGGCCATGACGATGCACGCCGCCGGTCGCGGAACAACGACGCTCGGCTCGTAGATAAAGGCGCGGCAGGTGACGCCCTCGGAGAGGAACGATGCGTCCCTCCGCTGTGCGAGGGCAGGTGTGAGCATTTCTTTTCCGTTGGTAGTTGCGACGCTGACGCCACCAACGTGCGTGCCCTGACTGAGGTTCATAGGTGAACGGTGGAAGCTTAAGTTATGCAGCCGCCATCGTCCGCGCAGTTCCTTAAGGAACATCGCCCCGCCGCATCTCAAATCCTGGATTTTGCCGCCCTTGTACGGCAGAAAACTCTAGTGCAGGCCCGGCATAGGTTTGCGGACCCGCAGCAGATTGACGGGACGCGCAACTGTGGGTGCCGTTGAGGGGGTGACGTTGGCCCCCGCCGGTACCGACGAGCCGCGGCGGCGCAGCGGCCACCATTTGCGCGAGGCCGGAGCCTTCAGCCGGCTCGTCTCGAGGAACGCGACCGTCGCCCGCACGTGCGCGACAAACTCCTCGCGCTCCGCTTCACCGTCTGAGTTGCCCTTAAGGACGAGCTTACGCCAGCGGCCGCTCCACGACCGCGGCATTTGTCCGATCCAGCGGTTGGCGGATTCGACCTTCCAGAACGGCTCTTCGCTCTTTTGTGCCTCGTCCAGAACAACACGAAGCGCCGCTATCACAGCGTCGGCATCGGCTGCCATAACGCCCTCCACATACAACTGTCCCTGAGGGCATATTATCGCGTTTCCCGCTTCAGTCCACGCCCTGGGGGTGGGGTACGCACCCCTTACCCCTTTAATCGGTTGCAGCGTTAAGGCCCGGCACCGTGCGCGCTGGCTATTTAGTGGCGACGACGTAGACGTCGGTCCCGCCCTGCGCCGACGGGGTGAAGTTGACGTCGATAGCGTCGGATTTCTCACAGCCAGAAACGGTCCAACGCTCCTTCCACGGCCCTCCGCCCGCCGGCGGCGGCTCGAGCATTTCCGTGTCGGAGATCGAGACGTTGTCGCAGTTCGGGATCCGCGTCACCGCCGCCCCGGAAACGATGTTGACGGCATCCATCTGCAGGTTCGGATCCGCGCCCGTCGTTCCAGGAAGCAGGCCGATGACCTTGAGCTTCCCGCCGTCATCGATGATGAGCAGCGATCGCCGCACCTCCTCCTTGCAGGCAACGTTGTAGCGCTCGATCCACATCACGTCCTTCGGGTCGACTTTGTACGGCTGCGTCTCGACCAGAGCGAATTTTGAATGGGCGTCGCACGGGGAGCCTGGGAGCTCATCCCTGAGCATCGCCTTGCGCCGTTCCGTCAGCTCGTCGGAGAAGGCGCGCTTGGCCACCGCGGGGCCGAAGGCGCTTCTCAGCGCATCGGGCGTGACGTCGATGTAATCGGGTTTTGCGGCAGCCGGTGTGGCTGCCAGAACGGCAGCGGCAATGACCCCGGAAATCGCCGACGAACCGCGGACAAAGAAGGACATGAATCACCTCAACCTGACCAAACAGATATCGCTCGCCGTTTCGCCGGCTGGCGATCGGGAGCAGGCGTGCAATGTCGCGCCCACCTGTGGCCAAAGCCTTTGCAAGTCCCCGCAAGTTTTAGATTTCGCATGCGTGAACCGCGGTATATCGCGCCGCGTTGAAAGCAGAACGACTGATGCTCTGGCGTCTGCCCGAAGCCGAGTGTTACTCCTGGACCCCGCAGTTCTCCGACGCGCCCGATCAATCAACAAGAATGGAATTGTTCATGTCCGACCGCCGGCAGCCGACGCCTCCTGAGCTGTTGTCGCCGTGGCGCACCGTTGAGCGCACGGCACTGCAAGCCGATGCCCGCGCCTTCGCACGTGACGTGGTGCTTCCGGTCGCCGACAAGCTCGATCGCGTCAAAGGCGAGATGCCGCGCTCGCTCATCGACGCGATGGGCGCCAAGGGCTGGTTCGGCATCACCATCCCCGCCGCCAGCGGCGGCCTTGGCCTCGGCGTCTTCGAATACTGCCTCGTGTCGGAGGAGCTGGCGCGCGCATGGCTTTCAGTGGGCAGCATCCTTGCCCGAGGTCAGGGTCTCGGTACGCAGACCATCGACCCAGACCGCCGCCGCGATCTGCTCGCGAAATCGGCGCGCGGGCAGTGGATCGGCTCCATCGCCTTGAGCGAGCCGGGCGCCGGATCCGATCTCGCGGGCGTGGAAACGCGCGCGGTGCGCGACGGCGATACGTGGGTTCTGACCGGAACCAAACGCTGGGCTGGATTCGCGCTCAATGCCGATTTTGTCGAGGTGCTCGCGCGCACGCGCGATCCCGAGGAAGGTGAGCCGCGCTCGGCGGGTCTCGAGCCGTTCCTCGTTGTGAAGCAACCCGGCACGTTCGCTGACGGCATGACCGGCCATGTCATCGATAAGGTCGGCTATCACGGATTTTCCACCTATCACCTCGAACTGGACGGCGTGCGCGTCGCCGAAAGCGACCGCCTCACTGGCCTCTACGGCGACCAGGGCGCCGACGCGGACTCCGGCGGCTTCGCTGCCGTGCAGCGCGGGCTCAACATCGCGCGCGTCCACACTGCAGCGCGCGCAGTCGGAGTCGCCCAGGGCGCTCTCGAAGACACGTGGGCATATCTGCAGG
>CALRVN010000367.1:0-4030 GCA_943371625.1 Hyphomicrobium sp. CS1GBMeth3 | reverse complement strand
TGGATGGGGGAGGGGAGAGGTCGCGGGCGCTACGGCTGCCCTCGATGACGCTGGGTTGGAAGCCGCCGCTGCGTTTCGGGCTCGCTGCCGGCGCCGTCTGATTCTCCGGCAGGCGAATGACCTCGATCGCCCTGGCGCGGTGTGGAAGCCTGCGAATGAAACCGCGCTCTACCAGCGCAGTGATCAGGCGATGAATTCCGGATTTGGATTTTAGGTCTAGCGCATCCTTCATCTCGTCGAACGAAGGAGGCACGCCCTTCTCCTGCATACGCGCATGGATGAAGAGCAAGAGCTCCTTCTGCTTTTCGGTGAGCATTGCGCCTCCAAGGCGGCCGTTGATCCGCGCCTGCCAGTTGCCTCAACAGTTGTTGTGACAGTTGTCTGGACAAAGCGTGAACGTACCCTACTCGTTCTTTAAGCGTTCCGCAAGGGCACGCTGTGCCGTCCGCAGCGGGGCTCTACTTGTGGATAAGCGACGGTCCCAGGCTGCCCGCAACTTGACTTACCCAGCAGCAACAAAGTCGCCGCTGCACAATTTTGTCCCAAACCATGATTATGCAACTAGGGTCGTTAACTATGTTGGTCAGTTCAGAGTTCGGAGCACTACGATGAGGCGGGACTACAGGGCGATTGCAGACCGGATTATCAACAAGCGGTTCACAACTTACCGGCGCAAGGTCTGGGCGGCGCTGGAGCAGGCTTACGAGGACGGTCGCGCCGATCAGCGCGCCGAGGACGATCTCGAGCGCGTGATCGAGAACATCCGCAGGTCGGTCGCCGCCGCCACCGCGGTCGCCGCCAACGCCAAGCGGACGTTCGCTGCCAACTCGAACGAAATCACGATCGATGGCGAGGCCATGTTGATGCCGGCTCTTCCGCCGCCGTCAAAAGTCCAGCGGGAGCACGCGCACAACATCACCCGCCTTCGCGGCGTGCGCATCCGGCGGCCGCACTAACAGGACGTCCGCTGCAGCCAATGCCGACATGTGCGCGCTGTCCTGCGAGGTCAGCGCGAAAACGCGTGGCAGCCCCCCGGCCACGTTCTCCGACATGCCACGCATGTAATGCTGCCGCGGGCCGTTCGCCGGCAGATCGCGCGCCAGCACCGCTGCACGTTCGGTGATGGCGTCGTCGCTGCGGCCGGAAAGAGCGAACAGCAGCGGCACCAGGAAGATGCGCGCCGCGATGAGGCACGACAGCGGATTGCCTGGCAGCCCGAGAACGCGCTGCGCGCCGAGCCGGCCATAGAGCATCGGCTTGCCGGGACGGATGGCGACCTTCCAGAAATCTAGCTTCATGCCGTGCGCTTCGAGCGCCGGCTTCACGAGGTCGCGGTCGCCGACAGACGCGCCGCCGATGGTGACCAGAACGTCGGCGTCGCCCGCCTCCGCGAGCTTTGCCCGCAGCGCTTCAATAGTGTCGCCCGCAATGCCGAGCAGCCGCGGCTCGCCGCCGAAGCGCCGGATCAGCGCCGCAAGCCCGTAGGGATTCGACGAGATGATCTGCCCCGGCGCCAGTTTTCCACCCGGCTCGACCAGCTCGTCGCCGGTTGCCAGGATCGCGACCCGCGGCCGCCGATGCACCTGCAGGCGATTATGACCGCCCGCAGCAGCCAGCGTGATGGCCGAAGCATCGAGCAGCCGCCCCGGCTTTAGCAGCTCGTCGCCGATGCGAAAGTCGCCGCCGGCTTTGCGGACATTCGCGCCTGCGGTTGCCGCCTCGTTGACCGTGAGCACGTCGCCGTCGCGTGTCGTGTCCTCTTGGATCACGACCGCATCTGCGCCTTTGGGAACGCTGGCGCCGGTGAAGATGCGCACCGCCTCGCCCGGTCCGACCGCGCCGTCGAACGGACCACCGGCATTCGATTCCCCGATTACGCGCAGCTTTGCCGGTACGACACCCACATTGGCAGCACGCACCGCATAGCCATCCATGGCGGAGGCATTGAACGGAGGCTGCGTAAGGCCGGCGGTAACGGGCGCGGCCAGCACGCGATCATAAGCGCCCAGCAGATCGACGCTCTCGGCATCGAGCGCGGCGACGCCGTCGAGGATGCGACGCAGCGCTTCGTCAACCGGAAGCAGTGCCATGGATCAGGCGCCCTTCTTTGCAGCGGGCTCGGCGCGCCAGTCGCCGGAACGTCCGCCCGACTTCTCGCGCAGGCGAATGTCGAGCAGGCTCATGCCGCGATCGACGGCCTTCAGCATGTCATAGAGAGTGAGGCACGCGACCGATACGGCCGTCAGCGCCTCCATCTCGACGCCCGTCTGCCCCGTCGTCTTCACCTCGGCGACGACACGCACGCCGGCCGGCTCGGCGATCGGCTCCAGATCGACGGTGACCTTGCTCAGATTGAGCGGATGGCACAGCGGAATCAGCTCGTGCGTGCGCTTGGCCGCCATGATGCCGGCGATACGCGCGGTGCCGAGCACGTCGCCCTTCGGCGCATTGCCCGATTTGAGCAGTGCCAGCGTCTCCGGCTCCATCGCGACGAAGCCCTCGGCGACGGCAATGCGTGCGGTGACGGCCTTGTCGGACACGTCGACCATCCGCGCCTCGCCCTTGTCGTCGATGTGCGAGAGCTTCTTGCTCATTGCGCGGCCTCGGCGCGGGCGAGCAGCGCGCGTGTCGCCGCCGTAACGTCTGCCTGCCGCATCAGGCTTTCGCCAACGAGGAAGGTTTCGACACCGAAACGCTGCAGGCGCGCGATGTCGCCCGGCGTGAAGATGCCGCTCTCGCCCACCACGATGCGATCCTTCGGCACGCGCGGCGCAAGCTTCTCCGTCGTCGCCAGCGTCACCTCGAAGGTCTTCAAGTTGCGATTGTTGATGCCGATGAGACGGCAATCGAGCGGCAGCGCGCGCTCCAGCTCTTCCTCGTCGTGCACCTCGGCGATGGCGTCCATGCCCCAGTCCTTCGCCGCCGCGGCGAGGTCATGCGCAGTCGCATCGTCGACCTGTGCCAGGATTATGAGGATGCAGTCGGCGCCCCACGCGCGTGCTTCTGCAACCTGATACGTGTCGAGCATGAAGTCCTTCCGCAGGGCTGGCAGCGACGTCGCCGCGCGCGACTGCGTCAGGTACTCCGGCGCACCTTGGAACGAGGGAGTATCGGTCAGCACCGAAAGACATGCCGCGCCGCCCGCCTCGTACGCTTTGGCGAGGGCAGGGGGATCGAAGTCGGGACGGATGAGGCCCTTCGACGGGCTCGCCTTCTTCACCTCGGCGATCAGCGCCGTGAGACCGACTTTGCGCTTGGCCTCGATGGCACCCGCGAACGGGCGCACGCGCGAGGCGCTGCGGGCAAGCTCCGCAATGACGTGCAGCGGCGTCGCAGCCTTGGCGGCGGCGATCTCTTCCAGCTTGTAGCGCGTGATCTTGTCGAGGATGTCGGCCATGGGTGCCACAATACGCCAGAGGGTGCCGGGCTAGCTAGCTGCCGCACCCGGGACGGTCAAGGGACTGACCTATGTCAGCAACCGGAACGGCCGTGAATCGAACGCGTTGGCCCGGACAGAAGCCAACCCGGAGGTGATCATGTCCATCCGCGCTTCCATCACCACGCTAGTCTCCATGATGGTGAACGCCGTAGTGTTCGGCGTCGGGGCCATCGCGGTTCTCGCCATCCCGCAGCTCAGCGCCAACGCGGCCTATCTGCTGCCCCTTGTGGTAATCGCGAGCTTCATGGTCTCGCCCTTCATCGCCTGGCAGATCGCGCCCATGCTGCGTTCCCGCTGGCAGCGCGCGCACGCCCGCTCGGCCGGCAGCTAAGTCGGATCGTCGGCATGCACCTCGACGACGCCGACGGCATCCGTATGCAGGAGCACCGTGAGATCCGGCCGCTCTTGCTTCAGTCTGAGGACCAGGCGCCGGCCCTCTGCCTCGTGCGCCGCGACTTCGGCCTCGCTCCGCACCGATGATCCGGGATCGTGGGGATCGAGCCCAGCTTCAAAGTGCTGCGCCCAGTCCCTGATCGCGTTGCTCAACTCCGGCGAGAGGTTTAGTTCCTCCGGCGGGAAGCAGCCCCACAG
>CALRVN010000366.1:0-4036 GCA_943371625.1 Hyphomicrobium sp. CS1GBMeth3 | reverse complement strand
CGCCGGAAGTGACCACGGCGAAAGCCGGCAAACGCACATACCTGATGGTGAAGCGCTACGACCGCGTGGAGCAGGCAGGACGCTGGCGGCGATTGCACCAGGAGGATTTCTGCCAGGCGCTCGGCAAGCCGCCGTCGGCGAAATATGAATCGAACCAGACGGGCGTGCCGGGGCCGACGCTGAGCGACATGTTCGCGGTGACGCGCAACGCGATGCAGGCACCCGACATCATCAACCTGCTCGACTATGTGATCTTCAACGTCATCGCGTGCAACACCGACGCGCACGCAAAGAACTACTCGATGATGATCTCAGGCAGGGGCTTCAAGCTGTCGCCGATCTACGACGTGATGTGCGCGGAGGCGTGGGAGCATGTGACACGCAACATGGCGCAGAAGATCGCCGGCAAGAGCCGCGGCGAGCACCTGAAGCGGCGGCACTGGCAGCGTTTTGCTGCCGACGTGGGTCTCAACGCGCCGCGCCTCATTGCCCGCGTCGAGACGTTGGCGAAGGCCGCGCTGGCCGAAACGCGCAATGCGGCCGTCGAAGTGGCGGTGATGCCGGGTGGTGATCATCCATTGATGCAGACCGTGAGCAAGGCGATTGAAGCGCGCGCGCGGGCACTGCTGTCGGGACTTTCGGACGACACAGGGGCCGAGGACGACGCGCCAGCGCCGAAGCCGAAGGGGCGCAGGGTATCAAAGCCGAAAGTCGCGCCCTCCGCTTGAGAGGCGTCTTCGCCCGCAGAAACTTGCGGCGGTCTATTTTGATTGGCGTAGCCGCAGAATCACATCCTCCGTGCGTTCGCCTGCTATGATTCTCCGTGGTCGAATCAATGCGGAATCGCGATGCAGCAGGATTGCCCGTTGGTCATCATCCGTTGGCAAGACAGCGCGCAGCCGATTTCGGCCTGGCGACATCTTTCGCAACTGCCGGCGATGCGCGCCATCGAGTGCGCCACCGTCGGCTGGCTGCTAAAGGACGACGACGACGTGAAAGTAGTCTGCCAGAGCATCGGCGATCTCGACAGCCCGCAGAACGCACAGGCGAGCGGGATCATGACGATACCCGCTCGCTGCGTCATCTCAATCGAACGTCTTGTCGAGGAGGAGGAGGTCGTTACTTCTTCTGCTGGTCTTGCTGCCCAGCCTTGCTCTGCGGCTGCTGAGATTGAGACTTCTGCTGACCCGCGCTCGAGCCTTGGCCCTGATTTGCAGGCTGGCTTAGCACCGAGGCGGCGAGAGTCTGAACCTCTTCCGGCGTGAGAGACTTTGGACTTTGCATCGCCTTAGAGGCGATGGATGCTGCGCGCTGAGACGTTTTCTCATCCGACATGACTTACCTCACTGTCGCTGAACCAACTGTCCGACTACGTCATACAACGCGACGGTCGTACCACGCGGTCTGCAGCCATTGGGCGGCAAACAAAGCGGTGTACGGATGTTGTCCACTGATCAGTTTTGCCGGAGCGCACGCGATGCGCGCCCCGGCATAGAAGGTTCAAGTGAGGAACGTGCGCACGTCTTCCTCAGGGTTTGCCCTGATTTTGTGGATGGACAGGTCAGCGCCGCGCCGTTCTTCTTCCACGGTCAGGCGCAGCCCGATCGAGAGCTTCAGCAGACCGTAGACGCCGAGCCCGACAGCGAACCCGAACGCCGCGCCGCCAAGCGAGCCCACGAGCTGCGAGGGGAACGTGACGCCGCCGGCGCCGCCGAGCATGGTCAACCCGAAGATGCCGCAAGCGATACCGCCCCACAGCCCGCACAGGCCGTGCAGCGCCCACACACCGAGCACGTCGTCGATCTTCCAGCGGTTGGTCGAGACCTGGAACATCTGCACGAAGATGGCGCCGGCGACACCGCCGACCAGCAACGCGCCGAGGGGATGCATGACGTCGGATCCCGCGCATACCGCGACGAGACCGGCGAGTGCGCCGTTGTGCACGAAGCCCGGATCGTTGCGGCCGACGATCAACGCAACGAGGATGCCGCCGCACATGGCCATCAGAGAGTTGATGGCGACAAGACCGGAGACCGCTTCGAGGCGCTGCGCGCTCATGACGTTGAAGCCGAACCAGCCGATGCACAGCAGCCAGGAGCCCATGGCGAGCCACGGGATCGAGGACGGCGGCGTTGCCATTCCGCGGCCTTCATAGCGGCCGGCGCGCGGTCCGAGCATCAGCACGGCGCCGAGCGCGGCCCAGCCGCCGAAGGCGTGCACGACGATCGAGCCGGCGAAGTCCTTGAACGGCGCGCCGAGCACCGGCGTGAAGAAGTTCTCCTGCAGGCCGAAGTTGCCGTTCCAGAAAACGCCCTCGAGCAGCGGGTAAAACAGTCCGACCAGCGCTGCGGTGGCGATTGCCTGCGGTGCGAATCTGGCGCGCTCAGCGATACCGCCGGAGATGATTGCGGGCACTGCGGCGGCGAAGGTGCAAAGGAAAAAGAAGCGGACGAGGGTGTAGCCCTGCGCTTCATATCCCGGTGCGCCGCCGGCGATCGCCGAGGCGCTTTGGAAGAAGCCGACGCCGTAGGCGATGGTGTAGCCGATCAGGAAATAGACGACGGTCGAGACGGCGAAATCGACCAGGATTTTGACCAGCGCATTGACCTGGTTCTTGTGGCGCACGGTTCCGGCTTCGAGAAATGCGAAACCGCCGTGCATTGCGAACACCAGAATGGCGCCCATCAATAGGAAAAATACATCCGCACCCTGCATTGCCGTCCCCACCCCCTGGGCCAGTTTGCTCCGGCCGTTTCGCTGACGCTTTAGGCAAATGCCCAAACGAAAAGCATTCCGGCTAACAAAGCGGCAGCCGCAATCGGCGTCAACGGGCGGGATGGAGGATCAACAGCGGGCGAATACGAAACTGCCCGCGGGCGATATTTTCGCCGCGGGCAGCAAGCTTCGAGAAACGGGAGCGAATGACGTTTAGCGGACGCGGCGGGGATTCTTGTAGAGGTCGAATTCCTGCGCATCGAGCTTAGGCTTGATCTTGCCTTTGCCTACATCGCGCCACAGGCGGCGCAGGTAACGGCGGCACTCGCCGTTGAACACCTGCAGCGCGCTGAACATCTGCAGCACAGTCAAGAGGCGGCGGTCCGCGTGCTCGACCTTCACCTTGCCCTTCCACTTGCCGCCGATGGAGAAGACTTTGCCATCGAGGTGACCGACCTTGCGGCCCTGCTGGTCGTAAAGCGTGTAGTCGCCGCCGAGATTGATGAAGTCACGGCGCAAGCGGTAGAACACCGGCTGGCCGTCGGTGCCGACGATGAAGAAGCCGAAGTTCTCCGGCAGGAACGGCCACTTGTTGGCCGAGCGCTCGAGGTAGACGACGAAATCGTCCTGGTCGGTATTGATGGAGAACGCCATCACCGGCTCACCGCGCGCGGCGATGGTCGACTGCAGCGAACGGCCGACCATCAAGTCCATGGTGGCGCGCCAGTTGAGCCCCTCGTTGAACATCTTGAAGATAAGCCGCTTGTCCTTGGTCTCGGCCTTCTTCCAGGTGTCTTCGCGATAGCCGATGAGACCGGTGCGTTCACCGCCCTCGATCACCTCGGCGAAGATGTCCATGTCGGACGTGAACTGTCGCGACTTGGCGCGGTTGCGCGTGTGCTTGTAGATGCCGAACTCGGTGGCGTTGAGGTCGGTGATCCAGATATCGACGATGAAGTGGTAGTAGCCGTTCTTCACGGCCTTGGCGGCGGTTGCCTTGGTGACGCCGGGGATCTTGGTCACCTCGGCGCGGGCGTCGCTGGCGGCGTCCGATGCGGCGGCGTCAGCGCGGGCGGCGGCTGCGGTCATCTCGTGCCTCCAGCTTGATGCGAATCAGTTGCATGACCCTAGCATCGGGGGAGGAGGACCAACCGGCCGGCGCTGATTTCGCGTTGGAAAACTCTCAAGCTTTCGGGCGGGAGCCGAAAATGGCACTGCCGACGCGGACGTAGGTGGCGCCGAAAGCAACCGCGGTCTCGTAGTCGTCGCTCATGCCCATCGAGAGCGCACTAAAGCCGTTCTCGGCTGCGAGCTTGGCGAG
>CALRVN010000365.1:0-4062 GCA_943371625.1 Hyphomicrobium sp. CS1GBMeth3 | reverse complement strand
GTTGTCGACGTTTGTTCGCGACGGCGAGCTGGAGCCAGCGGAAACCTCGGTCCTCGGCATAAAGCCGAGGATGACGGTTGAACGAGATCCGTTCGGTCACTCGATCATCGACAGGAATTCCTGGCGCGTCGTTGGGTTGTCGCGGAAGCAGCCGAGCATGCGCGAGGTCACGAGGTCGGTGCCCGGCTTCATGATGCCGCGTGCGGTCATGCAGAAGTGCTCGGCCTTGAGAACGACGCCGACACCCTGCGGCTGCAGAACGTCGTTGATCGCGTTGGCGATCTGCGCGGTCATCTTCTCCTGGATCTGCAAGCGCTTTGCGTACACCTCTACGACGCGCGCCAGCTTGGAGATGCCGACGACACGACCGTTGGGAATGTAAGACACCCAGGCGCGGCCGATGATGGGCGCCATGTGGTGCTCGCAATGGCTCTCGAAGCGGATGCCACGCAGGATGATCATCTCGTCGTAGCCTTCGGTCTCCTCGAAGGTCGTCGACAGGATCTCGACCGGGTCCTCGTGGTAGCCGCGGAAGTACTCCTCGAACGCCTTGGTGACGCGCTTGGGCGTATCGCGCAGGCCATCGCGGTCCGGGTTGTCGCCGGTCCAGCGAAGCAGTGTGCGCACGGCGGTCTCGACTTCCTGACGATCAGGCCGGTCGGCGTTGTCCGTGGGGACTGCTTTCAGGGACGCTTCGGTGGGCTTCTGCACAGGTCGGCTCATGGGCGGCTCTTCGGGTGCTGGCGCTCTTAGGCGCTCCGGGGATACGAGGCAAGGCAATCGGGCGCGGCAGCATAACGCAAGATGGGCGTCCACGTTGCCACCGGATCTCATATGGGGTGCTTAAGCGGAAACCTAAAGCTGGGCGCTAGTCCCGCCCGGCTATGCAACCCAGGGCGGGTGCACTGTCCTGTTATGTGGCTCTGGAAGGCAACGCGAGGCCAGAAATCCGTAACCTGCCCTAGAAGTAAGAATACTGGGCTGGTGGTCGGGGCTAGCTTGGCCGGATGCAGCACCTTCGACTTGCCCTGTTCCTCGCCGTATCGATTTGCCTCGTCTTCGGGGCGGACCTCGCGATGGCCGGCCCGGTTATCGACGAACTGAAGCTCGGCGTGCTGTGGCACGACGTACCGGGGCTGTGGAGCGGCTTCCAGGCAGAACAGAATTCCGCCGACATCAATGTCGAAGCGCTGCTGTCGCCGTCGATTGCTTTCCTCGGTGGCAGCATCAGGCCGGCCATCGGCGGCTCAATCTCGACCGTCGGTGCGACGAGCGACGCGTACATCGATGCGCGGTGGCAATACGAGGCGCCGATCGGCATCTTCTTCGGGCTCGGGCTTGGCGCTGCGGTTCACAACGGGCGGCTGAAGCTCGAGGACTGGGACCGTAAGGCGCTGGGGTCGCGGGTGCTGTTCCACATCCCGGCAGAGATCGGCTACCGGTTCGACGAGCACAGCAGCCTGTCGGCGTATTTCGAGCACATGTCGAACGCCTACACCGTGTCGCCGAACGAGGGCATGGATCGGCTCGGTATCCGCTACGGCTACCGCTTCTGAGCCGTTGAACGGCGCCTGCGGGCGACCGGCTATCGAAATCATGCCGGCTACAACACGGCGGGTGCAGCGGGCATCAGCCGGTCCGTTTCGCCGGGCGCGGTGCTGGAATACTGAACGCCGCAAGCACCCAGCGAATTACAACGAAATCTCTACGGCATTCGCTTCAATTGTGGGGTCTTAACGAGCGGAACCTTAGGGGTTCTCAGCCTATGTTTTGCTCATCGGACGGTGGCACGTTCGGGGCGCTTGGAGGACAGGCGTTCGAAGTTACAGGTGGAACCCTTTCGTGGAGTTGAAACGTCATGTCGACCTCTAAGATCATCGCTATCATTGCTGCTTCCAGCATGCTGGGCGCTCTCTCGTTCGCCCCCGCTTTCGCTGAGTCGATCCCGCAGGAAGAGATTGACCAGTACAGCGGCTCGGCCAAGCCCGACGTCGATCCGGGTGCCTCGCGCGGCGCCGACGAGTCGATCGTCAAGCAGGAGCAGAACCAGTTCGGCAACGACCCGGCTGACCTCTCTGAGGGCCGCTCGGAGCGTGGTGGCGAGTCGCTGCCGCAGATGGAGCAGGAAGGCATCCCGGGCGGCGGTCGCTAATCCGGCGAAGCTAAACTCGGAATGGCGGCCGCGGTGGTGCTGACCCCGCGGCCGTTCTCCGTTTAGGGCTTGGCTCGATAAGGGGCCGACCCGCACGGGGAAAGCGATCTGGCCGCATTATGGGGGCGATCGTGCTCATCGCGTCGCGGTTCACGCCAAATGGCCGCAAAGGCAGCGATTTGCGCCTTGCCAGACGGTCCGGCGCCGATTACACCGGCAGCGCTCTGGCAGTCCCGCCTTCGCGGGCCTGGGGCACCCAATCGCTGCGGTAGCTCAGTGGTAGAGCACTCCCTTGGTAAGGGAGAGGCCGAGAGTTCAATCCTCTCTCGCAGCACCATCCTCCCGACCGGCTAACATTTGCTCGATGGTGGGACATGAGCGAGGGGGAGCGCAGGAAGGCAGCTGCCCGGGCGGCGAGGCTCGAGGCGGAGCTGCGTGCCAACCTTAAGAAGCGTAAAGAGCAGGCACGGGCGCGGGCACGGTCAGGCGCCCACGCTGCGGCTCAGCCGGACCAAAAAGATTTGAGCACCGAGGATGCCGGCGAGTGAGTTGGAACTCACTCGACGGCGCGTATCGCGACCTTGATGGTGGCGGCCGGGGCACCGCTGATCTGCAACACGACGGGTGCATCACCAATCTTGAACCGCACACTCTTGCGCAGGCCGGGGCAATCCTTGGCGCCCGAGTGCCCGGCGGAGTCGAGAGCGGCGCCGTTCTGTACGACGTCGATCCAACCTTCGCTCGACAGGGTTACCTGAAAGCTTCCATTTTTTTCCGGCGCGGCGAACGAAAGAATGCCGCCGAAGCGCGGTGTGTCGGCCTTCTTGCTCTTCTTCGCGGGCGCCAGGGCGTAATCGACAGAGGCGTCGGGTTGAAGCGTCAAGGCAAAGGCCTGATCCTTTAGGGACCCGCGGGAGGCGCCGGATGCGACCTGTTCGATGCTCGGGTTCTCGAAGGCCTGGCGCTCGACATCGAGGGGCCAATTGAAGGCGTCGCAGCCGCTCCCCATGCCGCTTGCCGGCGCGCCCTCGGCAGGTGGCTCCTGCGCCAGGGCGGGAAGCGAGGCTGCGAACAGCAGTGCCAGCGACATCGCTACCACGCTGTGGGCAACCCGATTCAATGGCGACATCTGGTACCTCGTCTGTGCTTCTGGTTCTTGGGCGGTCAACGGCGCCTAGTCTTGTGCGCGCCGGAGGCGCAGGGCGCCGCTATATATTAGACAGCATAACGGGCAAGAAAATTCACAATTCGTGCGTCACGTCGTCGTTCGAATGCGCGGCTGATATAGTGGGCCGACGATAGGAGGAGCGCTTGAGCGAAGCGGCCAAGAAGACCAAGCGTAAGGGCGCCGCCAAGGCACCCCCGAAGCAGAGGCGCAAGTCGGAGCGGGCGTTTCCGCGCGTCAGGATTCGCATCGGCGACGAGCTGGTGCTCGGTCCCGGGAAGGTGGACCTGCTCGAAGCCATTGGCCGCACGGGATCGATTTCCGCCGCGGGCCGCGAGCTTGGCATGTCGTACCGGCGCGCGTGGTTGCTGTCGGATGCGCTCAATCGCATGTTTCCCGAGCCGCTGGTGACGGCTTCACCCGGCGGATCGCGCGGGGGCGGAGCAAAGCTAACCGACTACGGGCGCGGGGTCGCTGCTGCATATCGCAGGGTCGAAGAGCGGACGCGTCTTGCCATGCGCGAGGAGATGGCGCCGTTCAACGTACTCGTCGACCGGGAGTAGGCTCCTTCCGGATCTGCTGCCGCGTTGTGTGCCTCATTGGTGCCGCGGGGCTGTGGTCATCGGGCACCGTTAACCATGCACACAGATCGGCGCGCTAGTTTTGCAGCCGCAAATCCGCGGGGGCGGCGAGCATATCCGTCACACTTGCTGGCGGAGCCGCGAAGCGCTTAATCATTTCCGTC
>CALRVN010000364.1:0-4066 GCA_943371625.1 Hyphomicrobium sp. CS1GBMeth3 | reverse complement strand
CGCTACGCAGCCCGCTCGCTAAGAGCAGCTGGCAAGGCCAGGACAACATAGGAGAAAATACTATGAAGAGTGCAATCGTACTCGCCGTCGTCGTCGCTGCTGTTGCTCTGGGCGCTTGCCGTCGTGAAGAGCCTGCTCCGCTGAAGCTCGGCGCTGACATGACCACGGAAGTTGCTCGCTAAGCAATTCGCTTAGTGAGGTGGATAACACCTTTTAGGAGATAAGACGATGAAGGGGGCCATCCTCATTGCGGCTGTTGCCGCTGCTGTTGCTCTCGGCGCTTGCCGCCGCGAGGAACCCGCTCCGCTGAAGCTCGGCGCCGATGTTCCGGCCGCAGCCCAGTCGGTGCGCTAAGCATCAAGGGTGATTCCTTCTTGGTTTCGGCCAGGAAGGGCGAATTTACAGGGCCGAGACCGGAGCCACTGGCGCCGTGCTCGGCCCTGACGCTTTTGTGCGCCGGCTACCGGGACAGTGATGTCTGGTTGCGCGAGTTCCTGGTGATGTCAGGGTGGGCTGGTGAGGTGCACCTCTCCCTAAGGCCCGGAGTGGATTCTTTCGACGTTTCTGTGCCTTACAGCGTGCCCCCGAGGGGCCCTTGGCGGTCTCCCATGGCGCCTCTGTAGATCGCCTCGCGTCGGTGGTGCCGATGCGGTTCCGCCCGTGCCGGGTCACGCGCCCGGGTTGGGGCGCATGGGCCACACCGGGTCCATTGGTCGCCGCGCGGCTGAGCTTTGCACCGGTTATTGGTTGCTGGTCGGTGCTTTCGCGCGACGAATCGCACGAAGGTGCCAGCTGATGTGAGGTGCCGGCCACATTTTTGTACAAGCGGTCAGGTAACCCCAAGCAGAACTGGAACAGTCGCCACGCGTTCGATGTTGAGTGCAGGGCGACGAAAGGAATTTTCATGACCTCGACATCCTTGCTCACCCGTGCAACGCGCCTGATCGCCGTCTTGCTCGTGGGTGCCGCGGTCGCCGCTTGCGCCAATAACGAGAACCAACCGAACTCGTCCCTTACGGGCCGTGACGGATCGGTAGCGCCTGGCACGCATCGCGACTTCGCCGTCAATGTCGGCGACATCGTTTACTTCACCTCGGACAGCTCCGACCTGACTCCGGAAGCGACGGGCATCCTGCAGAAGCAGTCGCAGTGGCTGCAGCAGTATCCGCAGTACACGATTACCATCGAAGGGCACGCCGACGAACGCGGCACCCGCGAGTACAACATCGCGCTCGGTGCACGCCGCGCCACGACCGTGAGAAACTTCCTGGCTCAGAATGGAATCAACGGGTCGCGCGTCCGTACGATTTCGTACGGCAAGGAGCGTCCGGTGGCGGTCTGCAACGACATCTCGTGCTGGTCGCAGAATCGCCGTGCGCAGACGGTGCTCAACTCGCGGACTGCGGGTAACTAGAGCGCCGCAATTCAGGCATTCCGAGTTCTGCTAATCCCGCGGCTCGCCCGCGGGATTGTTGTTTTTGCGCGTGGAATCAGGTGTCTAAGCGTTGCTGTGGCGCGGGAGCCGCATATCCACACCCGCGATCGCAGGGATGCAACACAGCAAAGATTTGCCGCAAATCCTAAGCAATGATCGCTGCGATTTCAGCGGTTTGCTTGCGAGGATGACTATGAGGTGGCCTCAGAGTGGATCGGGCGGCGTTTCAGCTCGCTTTGCGTTTATCGCAGCTCTCGCCCTAGTTGCTCATGTAGCCGGAGTACCCTCGCCCGCAGCTTGGGGTGAGCCCGTTTCCTCGTCCAGCGCCACCGCGTATGGGACCGAGCAGCGTGCGGAAGAGCTGTACCTGGACGGCGTCGAGAAGCTGTCCGCGGGGCATGGCGATTTCGCGCGGCAGACGTTCGAAGCCGTGATCGCACGCTATCCGAATTCGGAAGCGGCAGAGCACGCACGCCGTGACCTCGCGGAGATGAAGGCGAGCGAGAGTGCAGCGGTGCCCCCTGGCGATTCACTCGATTCGTTCGCGGTGACTGGCGCCCTGCCGACGTTCGGTGGCGAGTCAGAGGCGCCGGCCGTGCAGCCAGCGCGTGCGCCGACGCCGTCGTGGGATCGCGAGCTCCGGCGTAACGCATCGATCCAATCGAAGCTTCGCGTCGAGGCAGGCGACCGCGTCTTCTTCGCCGCCGGAAGTGCCGAGCTCGGCAGCCGCGCCCGCGCGGCACTGAGCACGCAGGCGCAGTGGCTGCTGCGCTGGCACGAGTTCGAGGCGGCGATCGAGGGGCATTCCGACGAGCCCGGCAGCGAGCAAGAGAACGTAGAGCTTTCGCAGCTCCGCGCAGAAGCGGTGCGACAGCGCTTGATCGAGGAAGGTGTTGAGCCGAACCGGATCGCGGTGGTGCCGCTCGGGCGCTCGGTGCGCGTGGCGACATGCGGTGACACCGACTGCCGGGCGCAGAACCGGCGCGCGGTGACGCTGGTTTTCGCCACGGGTACGCGTGAGCGCCTGGGACTCGTTACCTCGGGCCCGTTCTCGGCTGCCTTGGCGCCAATGGTGCCCGCGGCGGCGGTTCCGACCGCCGCGACGGTCAGTCAGGCGGTGGGCGTGACGCGTTGACAAGCTAGGTTGCAAGTGATGCCTAGGAGAAAGAATTCCGGCTTGGGACCGCAGCGTCTGAGGCCGGTGACGGGCCACAGCCTCCTGCTTTCCCCCGGTAGCCGGCAGGTGATTGTCTAGAAACCATCGGTCTGGAAGTCGAGATAGTCAGTGCCAATGCTTCGTCCCCTTGCATCGATCATCTTCACCGCCGTTTCGATTGCCGGACTGGCAATGCATGCCGTCGCGGCTGAACCGCAGCAGATGGCGCAGTCAGCTGCGCAACAGCCGGCGCCGGCCAAGGCGAAGGCGGCGGCACCGGCCGCGGCCGGTGGTGAAGATTCAGCGCTGCAGCAACGGGTCAACCAGCTGGAAGAACAGCTCGTCGACATGCAGGTCGTGATCGGCACGCTCGAATCTCTAGCCCGCGGTGGTGGTAGTGCACTAGCGAGTGATGGTGGAAGCGGCGGGGCCGACAGCGTGCGGCTCGACGGCCTGGAAACGCAGCTGCGGGCGCTCGCGGCGCAGGTACAACAATTGACAGAGCAGGTGAGGTCGCTGGGCGGGCAGCCGAGGCGTTCGGAGGCGCCGCTGCCAGATCTCCCGAGCGGCCAAGCGCCGGTAAAGGCTGCGGAATTGCCGCCTGGCCTGCCAGCAGCTACGCCCGCCGCCGACCATACGGATACCGGGCGTTTCGGCTCGACGACGGTCACTGCCGGCAGCGGCGGCGACTCGATCGGCGGGCTGCTCGACAGCGATCAGACGGGGGCGACAACCCCTGCGGCAGGTGGGGCGGCAACTGCGGCACCGGGGGCGGCAGGGGCGGCAGCGTCTCCCCCGTCGGAGATGGCGGCGTTGCCGCCGGCGTTCGGTGCGGCAACGGCTCCGAATGCGGATGCCAATCCGGCCGGGGCAAAGCAGCTCTACGAGACTGCCTACGGCTACCTCATGCAGCGCGACTACACGGCTGCGCAGAGCGCGTTCGAAGATTTCCTCAGCCGCTACCCGCAGGATTCGCTGGCCGGGAATGCGCAGTACTGGCTCGGCGAAGCGCACTTCGTGCGCGGCGAGTACAAGGCCGCCGCGGGATCGTTCCTGAAGGGCTACCAGACATACGCCGGCAACCCGCGGGCGGCCGACAGCCTGTTGAAGCTGGCCATGTCGCTCGATCGCCTTGGCCAGAAAGATGCCGCCTGCTCGTCGTTCGGCGAGCTGTCGTCGCGGTTCCCGAATGCCCCGGAGAACGTCAAAATGCGCGCCAAGTCGGAGCGGCAGCGTATTGGCTGCACCTGACGACGGCGTTACGCGATCGCACGTTTCGCCCCGAGCCGATGAAGCGGTTCAGGATGACGAACTCGATGCGCTGTTTGCTCCGCTTGCACGCTTCAGAACTCTGACCCTTGCCGTATCCGGCGGCGCCGACAGCATGGCGCTGATGCTGCTCGTGCAGCGCTGGGCTCGCAAGCACCACGACGCGCCCAAGATCGTCGTCGCTACGGTCGATCATGGCTTGCGCG
>CALRVN010000363.1:0-4066 GCA_943371625.1 Hyphomicrobium sp. CS1GBMeth3 | reverse complement strand
AATCCGGGACCGCACGGCTTCTCGGAGATCCTCTATCTCTTCACCTCGAGCACCGCGAACAACGGCTCGGCCTTCGGCGGCATCACCGGAAACACGAACTTCTACAACATCACCGGCGCCATCTCGATGTTTGTCGGCCGTTTCTGGATGATCATTCCCGCCTTGGCGATTGCCGGCTCGCTGGCAGCCAAAAAGACGGTTGCGCCATCGGCGGGCACGTTCCCGACGACGGGCGGACTGTTCGTCGGCCTGCTGGTCGGCGTGGTGCTCATCATCGGCGGTCTCACCTTCTTCCCGGCACTCGCCCTCGGACCCATCGTCGAACAGTTGGCGATGCGCGCCCACACGGTGTTCTGACCGGTCCAGCTTCGGAGCTTCACATGCAAACGTCTCAAATACGCAAGCGGACGACCGCCTCGGCGCTGACCGATCCCAAGATCATCGGCCCGGCCATCGTCGGGGCTTTCGCCAAGCTCGATCCGCGCACGCTGATCAAGAATCCCGTGATCTTCGTGCTCGAGGTCGTATCCCTGCTGACCACGATCATCTTCGCCCGCGATGTCATCTTCAACGGCGGCGGACAGGATCCGTGGTTCACGTTCCAGATCATCGTCTGGTTGTGGTTCACGGTGCTATTCGCCAACTTCGCGGAAGCCGTTGCCGAAGGCCGCGGCAAGGCACAGGCGGCATCGCTGCGGCGTCAGCGCAGCGAGGCGCAGGCCAAGCTCGTTGCCGGCAGCAGCGTCAAGCTGGTGCCCGGCACGTCGCTGAAGGTCGGTGATGTCGTCCTCGTCGAGGCGGGCGACACCATTCCGTCCGACGGCGAGGTCGTCGAAGGCATCGCCTCGGTCAACGAGGCAGCGATCACGGGCGAATCCGCTCCGGTCATCCGCGAATCCGGCGGCGACAGGTCGGCGGTGACCGGCGGCACGCAGGTGCTGTCGGACTGGATCCGCGTGCGCATCACGGCGGCGCAGGGCTCGACCTTCCTCGATCGCATGATCAAGCTGGTCGAGGGTGCCGAGCGGCAGAAGACGCCGAACGAGATCGCGCTCAACATCCTGCTTATCGGCCTGACGATCGTGTTCGTGTTCGCGACCGCGACGATCCCGAGCTACACGCACTACGCCGGCGGCTCGATCCCCATCGTCGTCCTCGTCGCCTTGTTCGTCACCCTTATTCCGACGACCATCGGCGCCCTCCTCTCGGCCATCGGCATCGCCGGCATGGACCGTCTCGTCCGCTTCAACGTGCTCGCGATGTCGGGCCGTGCGGTGGAAGCTGCGGGTGACGTCGATACGCTGCTCTTGGACAAGACCGGTACCATCACGCTCGGCAACCGGCAGGCAACGGAGTTCAAGCCGCTGCGGGGCGTCTCTGAGCAGGAGCTTGCAGATGCGGCGCAGCTTGCCTCGCTCGCCGACGAGACTCCGGAAGGGCGCTCGATCGTCGTGCTGGCGAAGGACAAGTACGGCATTCGCGGGCGGGATCTCACCGAGCAGCACGCCAAGTTCGTGCCGTTCACCGCGCAGACGCGCATGAGCGGTGTCGAGTTCGAGGGTGGCTGGATCCGGAAGGGCGCGGTCGACGCGATCTTGAACTTCCTCAACAGCGGGGCGCCGGCGTTCTCGGGCTCCTCGTCGGCGGTGGCGTTACAGCCGGCGGTCAGTCCCGAGACGGTGCGCGAGATCAACGAGATCGCCAGCGCGGTGGCAACGGCCGGCGGTACGCCGCTCGCCGTCGCAAAGGACGGACGTCTACTCGGCATCGTGCACCTGAAGGACATCGTCAAAGGCGGCATTCGCGAGCGTTTCGCGGAACTGCGGCGCATGGGCATCCGCACGGTGATGATCACCGGCGACAACCCGATGACGGCGGCGGCGATCGCGGCGGAGGCGGGTGTCGACGACTTTCTCGCCGAGGCGACGCCGGAGCACAAGCTGAAGCTCATTCGCGATGAGCAGGCAAAGGGCAAGCTGGTCGCCATGTGCGGCGACGGCACCAACGACGCCCCTGCCCTCGCCCAGGCCGACGTCGGTGTCGCCATGAACACCGGAACGCAGGCGGCGCGCGAAGCCGGCAACATGGTGGATCTCGATTCCAACCCGACGAAGCTGATCGAGGTGGTGGAGATCGGCAAGCAGCTGTTGATGACGCGCGGCTCGCTGACGACGTTCTCGATCGCCAACGACGTGGCGAAGTACTTCGCCATCATCCCAGCGATGTTCGTCGCCGTTTATCCTCAGCTGGGCGCGCTCAACATCATGGGCCTTTCCAGCCCGCAGAGTGCGATCCTGTCGGCAATCATCTTCAACGCGATCATCATCATCGCGCTGATCCCGCTGGCGCTCAGAGGCGTCGCCTACCGTCCCATCGGCGCGGGCGCGCTGCTGCGGCGGAACCTGCTGATCTACGGGCTCGGTGGCGTGATCGTGCCGTTCATCGGCATCAAGGCCATCGATGTCATCGTCACAGCACTACACCTCGCCTGAGGAGCATGAACATGTTGAAAGAAATCCGCCCAGCCATTCTACTGCTCGTCGCACTGACGGCGATCACGGGCTTCGCCTACCCTCTCGCCATCACGGGGATCGCGCAGGCGCTATTCCCCTACCAGGCCGAGGGAAGTCTCGTGCAACGGGACGGCAAGGTCATCGGCTCGGAGCTTATTGGCCAATCGTTTACCAGCGATCGCTATTTCCACGGCCGGCTGTCTGCGACGCTTGGCCCGGACCCGGTCGATCCTTCAAAGTCGATCTCGCAGCCATATAATGCTGTGAACTCGATGGGTTCTAACCTTGGACCGACCAACAAGGTGCTCATAGAACGAGTGCAGGCCGACATGAACCGATTGAAAGAAGAGAACCCGAACGCGCCGGTTCCGGTCGATCTCGTGACCACGACCGGAAGCGGGCTCGATCCGCACATCTCGCCCGAAGCGGCGCTGTTCCAAGTGCCGCGCATCGCCAAAGCGCGAAATCTTCCTGCGGATCATGTGCGCCAGCTCGTAAACGAGTATATCGATCAGCGTGAGCTTGGCGTTCTCGGCGAGCCGCGCGTCAATGTGCTCGAGCTCAACCTCGCTCTCGACCGGATCGCGGCCAAGTAAGCTGCTCCTGGTCCAAGGACCCAAACGTCGATGGCTGACGACCGGCGCGATCCTGATCAGAGGCCATCGCCTGAAGCCTTGCTCGAAGCCGCCCGCCGCGAAGAGGTTCGCGCCGGGCGGCTGATGATTTTTGTCGGTGCCGCGCCGGGCGTCGGCAAGACGTACACGATGCTGGAGACGGCACGGGCGCGCAAAGACGACGGCTACGACGTCGTCGTCGGCGTTGTGGAGACGCATGGCCGGCGCGAGACGGCAGCGCTGCTGCACGGGCTGGAAGTCGTTCCGCGCCGGACGGTCGAATATAAGGGGCGGGTGGTCGAGGAGATGGACCTCGACGCGATCATCGCGCGCCGACCGCAGATCGTGCTGGTGGACGAGCTTGCGCACACCAACGCGCCCGACAGCCGGCATCCGAAGCGCTACCTCGATGTCGAGGAGCTGCTGAAGCTAGGCATCGACGTCTACACGACCGTCAACATCCAGCACATCGAGAGCCTGAACGACGTCGTGGCGCAGATCACGCGCATCCGCGTGCGCGAGACGGTACCCGACTCCATCTTCGACAGGGCCGACGCCGTCGAGCTGGTCGATCTCACGCCTGCCGATCTCATTCAGCGGCTCAAGGACGGCAAGGTCTATATTCCCAAGCAGGCCGAGCGGGCTCTGAAACACTTCTTCTCGCCCGCCAACCTGACGGCGCTGCGCGAACTCGCGATGCGCCGAACGGCCGCGCGCGTCGAGGACCAGCTGCTGACTGAGATGCAGGCGCGCGCCATTCCCGGGCCGTGGGCGGCGGGCGAACGCCTACTCGTTTGCGTCACCGAGGACCCGCGTTCGGCGGGGCTCGTCCGCTATGCCAAGCGCACGGCCGACCGGCTGCGCGCTCCGTGGACGGCATTGAATGTCGAGACGCAACGCAGCCTGCGCCTCAGCGAGGAGGAGCGCGACAGGATCGCC
>CALRVN010000362.1:0-4078 GCA_943371625.1 Hyphomicrobium sp. CS1GBMeth3 | reverse complement strand
CTCGATGCTCTACAAGGGGTTCCCCGACGTGCCCGTTGGGTGGCGCGACGTGTGGCCCGGCGCGCTGTTGGCTGCAGGCTTGTTCGAACTCGGCAAACTCGCCATCGCTTGGTACATCGGCCGCCAGGGCCTCGCATCGACGTACGGAGCGGCCGCATCGATTGTAGTGCTGTTGATCTGGGTCTACTACACCGCGCAGATCGTTCTGTTCGGCGCCGAGGTGAGCCACGCCTATGCCATGCGTCGCGACGCGCGCCAGGTTTCTGGCGGTTAGCTCAGGTGTGGAAGGGGTCGATACCGCGGCTGAGATCGAAGCCGATCCACGACAGCAGCGCGTAGAGCCCCAACAATACGAAAATCCCGCACAGTGCGATCGCGATGCTGCGCACGTACGACGCGCTGGCAAGTGGACGTGCGCCGTTGATCGATACGCCGAAAGCGAGGGCGGCCGCAGCGATGATGACGATGTAACGCTGCGGGCCCTCGAGGCCGCGGATAGAAGCGAAGGCCACAAGGTACGCCAACAGGTAGGCGATGAATGAGCGCAACAGCGGGGCGTCCTGATCAACCTCGCCACGCATCCAGGCTTTGAAGCGCATTGCCACTGCGGAAAAGAAGGCGGCGCCCAAGGATACGGTCGCGTCGATCCAATAGTCGTCCCAGAGACCGTCCATGATCACCCCCTGGGCAACGCTAGTTGGATCGACGTTTCAGTGCGAGGTAACTTTTGGCATGCCGGCGCGGCGCAGCAGCGTCGCGGCGAGGACAGCGGCGAACACGGCGAAGACGGCTGACACCGCGGACGTCACCTCGAAGGCGTAGACGAACGACGCGCGCGCCGTTGCCAGCAGCTGCGCAGCCTGATCGTTGGGGAGCACGTACGCCGCATCGACGGCGCTGCCGAGGCCATCGCGCGCCTGCTCGACGGCGACGGCCGGAAGCGCGCCATGATCGGCTGCGAGGAAGTGTCGGCCGTAGATAAACGTGAACAGGCTGCCAAGCACGGCGATGCCGAGGGCGCCGCCAAGCTCGAAACTCGTCTCGGAGATGGCCGATGCGGCACCGGCGCGCTCGGGCGGTGCGGCTCCCATCACGAGGTCGGTAGTGATAGCGCCGATGGGCGACAGCCCGATGCAGAATGCCATCATGCCGTAGAACAGGAGCCAGGGTGTCGTCGCCTGGGCGATCTGCGTCAGCATCGCAAAGCCAACCGCCGATAGCAGCAGCCCAATGGCGATGACCCGCGACGGCTTGAAGTGGCGCACGAGGATCGGGGCCGCCATGGAGCCTAGTGCGAAGACGATACCGGACGGAGCCATCCAGAGCCCCGCGTGCAGCGGATCCATCAGCAGCACGAGTTGCAGGTACTGGGTGATGAACAGGAACGAGCCCAGCACCATGAACAGGCCGAGCACGTTGGTTGCCAGCGCGGCGCTGAATGCCGGGGTCGAGAACAGCGTGACGTCGATGAGCGGATCGGCCATGCGGCTCTCGCGCCGGAAGAAGAGCGCGCCGACAGCGAGGCCGACGAGGATCGATACGAACGGCAACACCGCCCAGCCATCCTCTGCCAGCCGTTTGATGCCGTAGATCACACCGAGCACGGCGATGACCGACAAAGCGGCGCTGGCGATGTCCATGCGACCCGCATTCGGGTCGCGAAACTCGGGCAGCAGAATCGGGCCGACGATGAGCAGCATCAGCATCACCGGCAGGTTGACCAGGAACACCGCTCCCCACCAGAAGTTGGCGAGGATCAAACCGCCGAACACCGGACCCACGACCGCGCCGGCAGAAAAGCTCGCCACCCAGATGCCGATGGCGAAGGCGCGCTCCTCGGGATCGAGGAACATGTTGCGGATGAGCGAGAGCGTCGACGGCGCGAGCGACGCCGCGGCAAGACCCTGCAGCGCGCGGGCGAAGATCAGCATCTCCGAAGTGGTCGAGTAGGCCGCGAGCACGGATGTCGCGCCAAACGCTGCAGCTCCGATAAGCAGGACCTTACGCCGCCCGATGCGGTCGCCGAGTGTGCCCATCGTCACCAGCGCACCGGCGACCATGAAGCCGTAAATATCGACGATCCAGAGGAGCTGGGCGGCGCTCGGCTTCAGGTCGGCGACGATCTCGGGGATCGCCAGATAGAGGACCGTGAGGTCGGCGGAATAGATGAGGCACGGAATAGCGATAACCGCGAGACCGATCCAATCGCGGCGAGTCGCCTTCCGCGGCGTGTCTGTCAGGTTTTTTTGCTGCATGGGCGCCCTCATAGCCGAGCCTACCCGGCTCGGCCAGGGCCAAGGTTGACATTCCCGACCAGTAGGAACATATGGAGAACGACCAAATCGGGACGCATGCTGATGGAAATTTTCGACAAGCTGCGAGTGCTGGCCGACGCTGCCAAATACGACGCCTCTTGCGCCTCGTCCGGCGCACCCAAACGCAAGGCCTCCAAAGAAGGGCTTGGCTCTACGACCGGGGCGGGCATCTGCCACGCCTACACGCCGGACGGCCGTTGCGTATCGCTGCTAAAGATCCTCCTCACCAACTACTGCCTGTTCGACTGCGCCTATTGCATCAACCGGCGCTCTTCCAACGTCCCGCGCGCGCGCTTCACGGTCGATGAGGTCGTTACCCTCACGGTGGAGTTCTACAAACGCAACTATATCGAGGGGCTGTTCCTCTCGTCCGGCATCATCCGCTCCGCCGACCACACCATGGAGCAGCTGATGCTGGTGGCGAAGAAGCTGCGCCGGGAGCACGGCTTTGCCGGCTACATCCACCTGAAGACCATTCCCGAGGCGAGCCCGTGGCTGATCGAGCAGGCCGGCCTGTTCGCCGACCGCATGTCGATCAATTTGGAGCTGCCGACGGCGGCGAGCCTCAAACGGCTGGCGCCTGAGAAGGACGAGAAGACGATCGCAGCGGCCATGGGCCAGATGCACGATCGCATTACCGAAGCGCGGGAGGAGAAGCGGCGCTTTTCGCCTGCGGGGCAGAGCACGCAGGTGATTGTCGGCGCCGACGCGACCACGGACACGCAAGTGCTGACGGCGAGCGCTGACCTGTACCAGCGCTTCAAGTTGTCCCGCGTCTATTACTCGGCCTTCAGCCCCATCGACCACGCGAGCGTGCTGCTGCCGCCCAAGGCGCCGCCGCTGGCGCGCGAGCATCGCCTTTATCAGGCCGACTGGCTGCTGCGGCACTACGGCTTTGCCGTGGACGAGATCGCCGCCGGAGGCGAGGAGGGCATGCTCGACCTCGACATCGATCCCAAGCTCGCCTGGGCGCTGAAGCATCGCGAGACGTTTCCCGTGTGCGTCAACACCGCGGCGCGCGAGATGCTGCTGCGCATACCGGGACTCGGCAAACGCGCCATCGACAAGATCATCAGCGCGCGCCGTCACACTAAGCTTCGCGTGGCCGACGTACAGCGCTTGACGCGCGCCTTCAAGCGCGCAGCGCCGTTCGTCATCACGGCGGACCATCACCCGGCGCGGCTGACGGACCGTGCCGACCTGCGCGAACGCGTGGCGCCGCCCAAGCAGCTGGCACTGTTCTGATGGGTCGGGTGGCGATTACGCTGCATGAGGGCGCTGACCAGGAAGGATTTCGCGCCGGTGTGCGGCGGCTGATCGCGCAGGGCGTGCCGCCTAGCGAGGTGGTTTGGCAAAGCGGGGCGGCACCGTCGCTGTTCGATGACGCACCACTGCCCGAGGCGGCTCCGGTGACGCTGCCACGCGAGGTCGCCGAGCTCGTGCGTCTGGTCGTTTGCCACCGGGATCCCGAGCGCTACGCGCTGCTTTACGACCTCATCTGGCGCATCCACAACGGCGAGCGGGCGTTGCTCGAGGTGCACAGCGATCCCCTCGTTCATCGCGTGGCGATGCTCGCCAAGACTGTGCGGCACGACTTGCACAAGATGCACGCGTTCGTGCGTTTCCGCCGCGTCGAGGATGCCGATCGCGAGCGCTACGTCGCGTGGTTCGAGCCGGAGCATTTCATTCTGGAAGCCACTGCCGGGTTTTTCGTCGACCGGTTCCGCGCCCTCGACTGGTCGATCCTCACGCCGATCGGCTCG
>CALRVN010000361.1:0-4100 GCA_943371625.1 Hyphomicrobium sp. CS1GBMeth3 | reverse complement strand
CGAAGTGCGCCTGCCGCGCCAAAGACAATTGCCCCGCATAGCTCGGATGCGCGCGCTCCACGAGAAACGCCAGTGCCATAACCTCCGTGTGCGCGTCGTCGACCAGTGTCACCGGCACCATCGCCTCGCGGTAGACGCTGCCGACTTGCTCGCGCTCGCGCAGATAGCGCAGCGTCTCGCGCGCCTTCTCCGCCGCGACACGAAACACGAGACCCTCGCACACCCCGCCGCGGTCCAGACCCAGCACCAGCCCCGGCCGCCGCGACGAACCCCGATGATAGCGCGAATAGATGCAGAAGCTGCGCCGCCACCCCACGAGACGCGCGTGACACGTCTCCTCGGCCTCGAACCCCGGTCGCCACATCAGTGACCCGTAGGCGAAGACCCAAAGATCGCGCGTTCCCGTCATACCTATTTGCGTGCCTTGGCGTCCGCTTTTTCGGGTGCAGCTGCCGCACCGTGCGCGCGCCCGAAGTCGGGCGCCGACGTATCCTGGCCGGCCGCGATGATGCCGCGCCGCACCGCGCGCGCATCCGTAAAGCGGCTATGCAGCCTGTCGCCATCGCCGCTCTCGATCGCGGCCTTGAGCTCGGCGAGATCATCCGAGAAACGGCGCAGCATCTCCAGCACGCCGTCCTTGTTGCCGAGGAAGATGTCGCGCCACATCGTCGGGTCGGACGCCGCGATGCGGGTGAAATCGCGGAAACCGCCCGCCGAGAACTTGATCACTTCCTTGTCGGTCACGCGTTCCAGGTGCTCGGCCGTGTTGACGATGTTAAACGCGATCAGATGCGGCAGGTGGCTGGTGATGGCGAGCACCATGTCGTGGTGCTGCGGATCCATCACCTCGACCTTGGCGCCGAGCGCTTCCCAGAACGTCTTCAGCTTTTCTACCGCCGCGGCGTCGGTGTGCTTCTCCGGTGTAAGGATGGTCCAGCGCCCGTCGAACAGCTCCGCAAACCCCGCCTCCGGCCCCGACTGCTCGGTGCCCGCGATCGGATGCCCCGGCACGAAATGCACGCCCTTCGGCACGTGCGGAGCCATGTCGCGCACGACTTGTGCCTTGACCGAGCCAACGTCGGTAAGAATGGCGCCCGGCGCCAGGTGCGGCGCGATCTCCGCCGCAATCGGCCCGCACGCACCCACCGGCACGCTCAGGATAATGAGATCAGCGCCCTCAGCCGCCTCGGCCGCGCTGCCATATCCCTTGTCGATCAAGCCCAGCGCCAGCGCCGTGTCGAGCGTCGTCTTGGTGCGCGCACTGCCCACGATCTCCCGCGCCAGTCCCTTGCGCCGTATCGCGTGACTGATCGACGAGCCGATCAGGCCGATGCCGATCAGCGCCACCCGCTGGAACATCGGTTGCGTCATGCCGGCCGTCCCCCGAGGAAGTCTGCGAGCGCACCCGCCACCGCGCGGTTGTCCGCCTCCGTGCCGATCGTCACCCGCAGGCAATCCGGTAGACCGTAGGCAGCAACCTTGCGCACGATAATGGCGCGCTCCTTGAGGAACTTGTCCGCCGCATCCGCAGTCCGGCCGCCGCCCGATGGGAAATGCACCAGAACGAAGTTGGCGACGCTCGGCGTCACTTTGAGGCCCAGCCTTTCCAGCTCCGTGCCGAGCCACGCCAGCCAGCGCTCGTTATGCACCGCCGCCGTTTCCTCCCACGCCTTGTCCGCAATCGAAGCGGCACCCGCCGCGATCGCCGGTACCGAAATGTTGAACGGCCCGCGAATGCGGTTCAGCACGTCCGCCACTTCCTCCGGGCAGTACGCCCAGCCGAGCCGCAAGCCCGCCAGTCCGTGGATCTTCGAGAACGTCCGCGTCATCACGGTGTTCGCCGTCGTCGCGACCAGCTCGATCCCCGCCTCGTAGTCGTTGCGGCGGACGTATTCCGCGTACGCGGCATCCAGCACCAGCAGCACGTTCGGCGGCAGCTGCGCCCGCAGCTCGCGCACCTCGTCGAACGAGATGTAAGTCCCGGTCGGGTTGTTGGGGTTGGCAAGGAACACGATCTTCGTGCGCTCCGTCACCCGCTTCAAAATCTCGGCCACGTCGGTCTGATAGTTGCGCTCCGGCGCGACGACCGGCGTCGCCCCGTTCGCCAGCACGATGATCCGGTACAGCAGGAAGCCGTGCTCGGTGAAGATCGCCTCATCGCCGGGGCCGAGGTAGGCGTGAGCCAGCAAGGTCAGCAGCTCGTCCGACCCGGCGCCGCAGATGATCCGGCTCGGATTGAGCCCGTACCGGGCCGCGATCGCCGCCCGGAGCAGCGTCGCTCCGCCATCCGGGTAGCGCTCCAGCTCGCCGGCAACATCGCGAAACGCGGCGATCGCCTTCGGGCTCGGCCCGAACGGCGTCTCGTTCGACGACAGCTTGATCGGCTTGATGCCCGCCGGCAGCTTGCTCTCGCCCGGAACGTACGGATCGATATCGAGAATGCCCGCCTTGGGCTGGGGAGCGGCAGTGGTCATGAGGGAGACGTCCGGATTGCATCAGGCCCGCAATTACAGGCGCGCCAACTGATACAGACGCCCGCAGCGGAACGCAAAGGCTTGGGCACGACAAGCTGCCCCGCCACCTCCGGTACTTGACGTTGCCGCGGCCATACCGATATCTCGTTGCTGGAACTCGTGGTGATTTGGCCGGCCGGCTTGCAACCACGTTAAATAAGTCGCTAAAAAAGGCCGCGCGCACCCGGTTATGGATGAGCGGCCTTATAGGCCTGCGATTCCGGCCGGTTTTTTTGTTGCCCACGCATCGAGCGTGGGCGGGAGCGCGCATCGCCGATGTCAGTGCATCCGACCTTGGAAGGCGCCGAATCCGGCGGGGAGCACAGCCTGCGCCTTGCCGAGGCGAACAATCCTTCCAGCAAAGTCCTGCGCCTGCCCGACAGCGAGCCCCTGCGCCTCGCCTGCGACCAGCTGCTCGCGCCGATCTCCATTGCCTACGAGACCTATGGTGAGCTGAACGCCGACAAGTCGAACGCCATCCTCGTCTGTCATGCTTTGACCGCCGACCAGTATGCCGCTTCCCCGCATCCGGTGACCAAGAAGCCCGGCTGGTGGACGACACTCATCGGGCCGGGCAAACCCATCGACACCAATCGCTTCTTCGTCATTTGTCCCAACATCCTCGGCGGCTGCATGGGCTCGACCGGCCCAGCCTCGATCGACCCTAAGACCGGCAAGCCCTATGGGCTGAACTTCCCCGTCATCACCATCGGCGACATGGTCAACGCCCAGGCGCGTCTCATCGACCATCTCGGCATCGATCAGCTGTTCAGCGTCATCGGCGGCTCCATGGGCGGCATGCAGGTGCTGGAGTGGGCCGCGAGCTACCCCGAGCGCGTATTCTCGGCGGTGCCCATTGCGACCGCCGCCTGGCACTCGTCGCAGAACATCGCCTTCCACGAGGTCGGCCGGCAGGCAGTGATGGCCGATCCGGATTGGTGCGGCGGCGACTATCACAGCCATAACAAAGTCCCCCGCAACGGCCTCTCCGTGGCGCGCATGGCCGCGCACATCACCTACCTGTCCGAGGACGCCCTGCATCGCAAGTTCGGCCGCAACCTGCAGGAGCGCTCGAAGGTGACCTTCTCCTTCAGCGCCGATTTCCAGGTGGAAAGCTATCTGCGTCACCAGGGGTCGACCTTCGTCGACCGCTTCGATGCCAACAGCTACCTCTACATCACCCGCGCGATGGACTATTTCGACCTCGCGGGCGAGCGCGGCGACGTGCTGGCCAACGCCTTCCGCGGCACCAAAACGCGCTTCTGCGTCGTGTCTTTCACTTCCGACTGGCTCTACCCGACCCGTGAAAGCCGCGAGATCGTGCACGCCCTCAACGCCGTCGCCGCCAACGTCTCGTTCGTCGAAATCGACAGCAACAAGGGCCACGACGCATTCCTGCTCGAGGAGCCCGAGTTCTTCGCCACCGTGCGCGGGTTTCTCAGTGCTGCCGGCGTCAAGCGCGGCCTGAAGGTGTAGACGCCATGCTGAAACAGAACATCCCCGCTTCCCAGCTGGCCCGCGGCGACCACCTGCTCATCGCCGAGATGGTCGAGCCCGGCTCGCGCGTCCTCGACGTCGGCTGCGGCG
>CALRVN010000360.1:0-4162 GCA_943371625.1 Hyphomicrobium sp. CS1GBMeth3 | reverse complement strand
GGAACGAACTCCTCGACCAGGAACGACGCCTGCGTGATCGGATCCTTGTCGGGATCTGTGTGCAGCTTCACGCGCCACGTGCCGGTCTGCGCCGAAGCCGCGAGCGGCAGCGTGATGTCGCGGCCGCCCAGGCCGCGGTCCTTCAGCGTGTAGCGCGCCTGCTCGACGCCGTCAGGGCGCGAGACGATCAGCGTCACCGGCAGCGTCGCAGCCTTGCCGGCGGCATCACGCACCAGGGCGGCG
Source organism: Hyphomicrobium sp. CS1GBMeth3 (assembly GCA_943371625.1). Taxonomy (GTDB): domain Bacteria; phylum Pseudomonadota; class Alphaproteobacteria; order Rhizobiales; family Hyphomicrobiaceae; genus Hyphomicrobium_A. The sequence continues at coordinate 3,919 of CALRVN010000360.1, read as the reverse complement.
ACATGCACATCCTCACCCGGACGATAGACGCCGCGCTCGGTGTAGACGAAGCCGTCGAGCGGCCCCGGCGTCTCGCGGCCTTTGACGCCGCGGTCGGTCAGGTCGAAAGCACCCGAGGTTAGGTCGAGGAACGCGTATTCGCCGCTGCCGCTCTCGGCAACAAGCATGGCCGGCTGCAGGCCGCCCTCGCCGCGGGCAAGCCCCGCTTCGAAGTGCGCATAGCCGCGGCCGTCGGTCTTGGCCGTGCTCAGAACTTCGTTGTTGCGCGCAATCAGCTTCACGTTGACTTCGCCCGACGGCAAGGCGTCGGCCAGCGAGCGCACGAACGCGTGCACACCGTCGTCACCTGAGAACGCGGTGAGGCCGAGATCGGAGACGATGAACCACTGCGTCGCTTCCGGACCGTAGGAGTCGTCGGCGCGGGCCTTCTGCGACGGCTTGGCGATCATCACGTAGACGCCAGGCTTCAGCGTCCCGACCGCATCGGTCACGGGCAGCGCCGTCGTCATTTCCTCGTTGAGCTTTTGCGGCACTTCCATCGAGCCGGTGAACACCTTCTCGCCGGTGCGCGACTTGACCTGCTCGACCTCATATGGCTGCAGCTGGCGCTGGAAGTCGCCGCTCTCCAGAGCGCCGATCAGGTTGCGGTCGCCGATGCGATAGACATCGACGTTCACCTTCGACGTGTTGATCGACACCAGCGGGATGCCCTGCTGGCCGCGGCTCGGCAGCACGTATGACTTGCCCGAGAAGCGCACAAACGGCTTGCGGTCAGGCACGTAGACCGCGATCTCGATGTTCTTTTGCAGTTCCTCCTCGACCGCCGATGGCAGTCCGGAGCGCACCTGCACCTTGTAGCGCTGGCCGTGCGCGAGACCCTCGATGCACAGCTGCTCGTTTTCTGCGGTAACGGTCTGCGGGTCCTTGCCGTCTACGGAGACGAACTTGCCAAAATCGACCTGGCCGCGTGCCAGGCCCTCGGAGAACTGCAGGCATAGGCGCGGCGACGACGTCTCCGCCTCGGCCTTGTAGTCGGTCATGCGGAAGCCGTGCTCGGAGCGCAGCTTGTCGTACGTTTCGCGCACCGAGCTGTTGTCGGCGAGCCCGAGGCTGGTCTTCAGCGCATCGAGCGCCGGGCGCCAGTACGAGCGCCGCTGCAACGCATCGCCCAGCACCGCCAGTGCACGTGCGCGCTGCGGATCGCTCTGGCTGCGCTCATATCCGATGTAGGCGGCGCCGGAGGCGTTGACCGGCAGGTCGTAGCGCTCGCTGTCCTTTTCGGGGTCCGGCGGAATTGCGAGCAGCGCGCGGGCGAGCCCGACCCACGCGTCGGCATTTTTTGGATCGGAGACGACAGCGCCGGCGAAGCTGCGCGAAGCAGCGCGGGCGTCGGTGCGCAACGCGCGGTCGCCTTCGCGGGTGAGGTCGGCGGCGTTCTTGCCCGACAGCTTCCAGTTCGACTTGAGGTACGCCTCGTAGCGTTCGGAGTCGGCTTTCACGCCGGCGTGCGCGAACGGATGCACGTCCTGCGAAGCCTGTTGTTGCGCCAACGCGGGCGCCAGTGGGGATAGGGCTAGGACGAGCGTGATTAAGAGGCGCGCGAGCAATGACATTGTGGCCACCTTGGGGGACTGAGCCGGGAAACGATCCGCACGCATTATCGGAGCGTTACGTGTCTCGGTGAAGGCGATCAGGGGCCAATGTCCACGTTGCGGGGATAACCAAAAAAGTATCCCGATTTTCTCCCTCTTGCGGCTCGTTGCACCGGCGCCGAAACGACGAAGGCCGGCGCTTTTGGGCGCCGGCCTCGCAATAGCTGATCGATTGCTCGATCAAAGATAAGTTTTACTGCCGGCGCATGCCTTCGGGAGTACCTTCCCCGGCTCCCATTTCCGGCATCTGCACCAGTTCGGCGGCAATCTGCGGCACCGCATACACAGCTGCCGTCACCCGCCAAAGGCTCTCGAACGACCGCGAAGCGTGAGCGCCGGTCTGCGCGCAGTTGTCGGCGTACTGCTCGAGCGCATCGCGCTTGCCAGGCTCGCGCCGCATGCAGTCGCCGACCCACGTCACCGCGGGGCTGAGCGACAGCTGCTCGTGCGCCGCCAGAAGGCGCGGGTCACGGGCAAGGCGGCACTCGCTCGGCACGGCGAACGGAGCCATCAGGTCGAGCGGATTGCTCTGGTCGATCTCGCTGAAGATGGCGCGCACGCGGATGCCCAGCGACTCCATGCGCTCAGCATGGCCGCGCAATGCCTGCGCGACGGGGCTGTCGGGAGAACGGGCGATGAGTAGATAGCAGCCGCCGGTGACATGCAGACCGTGTGCGGCACGGGCATCGAGATCGTCACCGATGAAGGCGCTCAGCTTTGCGACCTTCTCGGCAATGGACTGGCCATGCAGTTGAGATGGAATTTCGTTAGACATGACCGTAGTCCCCCTCGTTGCCCGGAATCGAAGCGCGAGACATGTCCCACCGGGTTTGTTGCTGTTGCCGGCCATTAAGCTGACATTTCGGTTAATCAAGCGTTTCGAAGCGCGCCACGTCGCCTGAATTCAATCATGCGGCGACAACGACTTAGTCCACCATCCTGCGGAGCACTCGTGGCGGTTCGAAGTCGCCCGATTCGATCTCCTGTGGAGAGGAAAGATCTTCAAGCGCGATCACGTCGCTCTGCTCGATCGCGCGAGTTGTCTCGGTTCCAAGCGGGAATTCGAGCTGGTTCGTGATCGGATCGTCAGCGTCCAATTGCAGCGCATCCGACAGCCTTCTGATCGCGTCAGGCAGCGACGTCTCCCCGACAGGAACGTGGAAGGTTGCGGTCTCGCGCCGCAGCTCGACGCCGATCGTCGCCTGCGGTTCAGCGTCGCCGCGCGGCTGGCTCGGCGCCGGGAACGGAACAACGACTGCGGGCTCCTCGTCCGCCGGCTCCGTCCGCGCCGTATTGCTGTTTGCCGGATCGGGCGTCTCGTCGAGCGTGCGATACGTCGTCAGCTCCGCCTCCGCGAGCCCGGCGTAGCTGCCGAAGCGCTGGCGATAGGCGACGTCCGACCCGGCGTCGAGACGCGCGGGCAGCGCTTCACGGCGACGCTCGGGCTCTTTGCTGGCAGGCGTGGGCCGGAAGCCTCCCGTGCGCAGCGTCGGCTCCGGCGTAGCACCCGGGCGATGCTGGAAAATGTTCGGCCGTGCCCGGCGCCGGCGCACGGTGAGGCGCGGCTCCGCTGTCGGAGGCTCGACGGTCGACGGCTGAGAACGCGATGCCTCGGCAACTTCACGCTCGAACTCGGCCCTGACCTCCGGCACCTCGGTTACGGCCGTCCGGGTACGCTCCTCGCGGCGGCGATCGGCCTCGATGCGACCGGCTGCGCCCATGACGGCGCCAAGGATCATCTCCGGCCAGGCGCCGCTCTTGAAGGCGTAGATCCGGAACGCCGGACGCTCCTCGCCGGTGCGATCGGCAACGAACATTGCCTTGAAGGCTTTTAGTGCCCGGGGTACCGGCGCGATGCGGCTGTCGCGGTAGCACTCGATGAACTTCGAGCCCTGCCGGCGCAGCTTGCGATGCGCAACGATGCTCGGCGCCATCTTCCACGGGCGTGCCAGCACGCCCTGGCCTTCCAGTGCGTAACAGAGGTTGGCCAACGCCTGCGCGTCGCGGCGGAGATGCTCGCGCTGCGGATGTCCGCGCGGCGCGTTCAGCGGCACGGCCACATAGTAGGTACCGCCCGATTCGAAGATCACCTCGCGGAACACGTCGAACGTGCGGCGCATCTCGTCGTGGTTATGGATTTCCGAGAAGCGCGACAGGATGGGAAACACCGGCCCGCGCTCGGCCTCGATCATGCTCCGGCGCGTCGCAACGAAGCGGTTCATCGGCCGCCCGATCGAGACCAGCAGCAGGCAGAGGTCGACGAACAG
>CALRVN010000359.1:0-4201 GCA_943371625.1 Hyphomicrobium sp. CS1GBMeth3 | reverse complement strand
TCCGGTGATCGCATCGGGCGGCGTCGGGACGCTGGATCACCTCGTCGAAGGGATCACCGAAGGGCACGCGAGTGCCGTGCTGGCAGCGTCGATCTTCCACTTCGGTACGTATTCGATCTCGGAGGCCAAGAAGCACATGGCGGACGCCGGCATCGCGATCCGGCCAGCGACCTGAGGCTCCGGCTTACGCAGCGCACGAGCGGCGCTGCGCGCATTTCGCAAGAACAGCTCCCAGCTCATCGGCCGGCACGGGCCGACCGATGAAGAAGCCCTGCGCGCGGTTGCAGCCGGCGCGCGTCACCGAGTTCAGTTCGTCGATCGTCTCGACGCCCTCGGCGACCGTACCGATGCCGAGATCCTCGGCGAACGATGCGACGGCGCGCATCATGGCGGTACCGTCGCCGTTGCCCTGAACCAAGGTGCGGTCGATCTTCACCTTGTCGAACGGGAACGAGCGCAGCGAGCTGAGAGAGCCGTTCAACTTGCCGAAGTCGTCGAGCGTGATGCCGACGCCGAGATCACGCATCTGATCGAGCGTGGAACGCATCTTGCCCTTGTCGCGATGCAGAAGTCCTTCGCCGATCTCGAGTTCGAGCCGACTCGGCGGCAACCCTGCTTCGGCCAGTGCGCTCTCGATGATGCTGGCGAGGTCGCCGCTCTCGAACTGCAGCATCGACAGGTTGACCGTAACCGACAGGTTGCTCGCCCAGCCGGCTGCGTCGCGGCAAGCCTGCTGCAGCACCCAGCGGCCGATGTCGACGATGGCACCCGTCTTCTCCGCCAAGGGGAGGAACTGATCGGGTCCGATCATGCCGTCGCGGGGGTGGCGCCAGCGGAGCAGCGCCTCGCAGCTCGTCACACTATGGGTGCGGAGGCCGAGTATCGGCTGATAGTGGAGTTCGAACTCCTCGCGTCGCAGCGCATTGTGAATGTCCAACTCGAGGCGTCGTTGCGCATCGACCTGGCGACTGCTGCCGCGGGTGTAGAGCTCGAAGCCCCGGCGTCCGGCGGACTTCACGTTGTAGAGCGCGACGTCGGCATTCTTGAGCAGCTCGTCGGGGGTGCGGCCGTGGACCGGCGCGCGCACGATACCGAGGCTGCCGCTGACCGAGATGACGTTGCCGAGGATATTGTACGGCTTGCCGATCGCCGTCAGCACACGCCGCGCCAAGCGCTCGCACTGATCGCTGCGGCTGGCGCCGGCCTGGATGATGGCGAACTCGTCGCCGCCGAGGCGTGCGAGAAAGTCCGTGCGCCGAATGCAGGCACGCAGGCGCTGCGCGATGGCTTTGAGCAACGCGTCACCGATCGGGTGACCGTAGGTGTCGTTGACCTCCTTGAACTCGTCGATATCGAGCCAATGCAGAGCCAGCGTGCAACCCTTGCCCAACCCCTTGAGGGCGTTCTCGAACGTCTCGCGGAAGTAAAAGCGGTTGGCGACACCGGTCAGCGCATCATGATGCGCAAGCCACTCGATCTTCTCCTCGGCGCGGCGCTTCTCGGTTATGTCTTCCTGGATGTCGACCCAGCCACCGTCTGCGAGCGGTTGATAGGTGACGAGCAGCGTGCGGCCCGAGCGCAGATTCTGGGTCTGCGAGAACGGTCGTCCCTGGGCGAGCTTCTCGCGGTGCGTGTTCAGCCACTCGGAGAACTTCGCCTGCTCAATGGAGACGTTGCGCCCCGTTTCGTGGCGCACGTGATAGCGGACGATCTCGTGCAGCGGCGTGCCAGGCCGGGTTAGCTCGTCGGGCAGGGCATAGATCTGTCGGTAGCTCTGATTGCAGACGATGAGGCGCTCGTCCGCATCGAACATGGAGAGCCCGCGCACCATGTTGTTCAGCGCGAGTTCGAACCAGGAATTGAGCTGCTCGAGCGTTCTCTTTTGTTCAAGCAGCAGATCGTTGGGGATGGCGTCAGCAAGTCGTGGGGGCTCGGAGATCGGTCCCCCACGATCGCAGTCGGATGCGGGTTTGTTACCCATAGAAAATAGTGCCCCTCCACATCAAACGTCATCGAACGTCTGTGGCCCAGTCCGCGGGGACGATACCCCGCATCAGTATTCGCGACCTTAAGCGGATGTGCGGGGTTTCACACAAATCGCGGCGTTCGGATTAACGGTGTGGCGGGCAGAGAATCTCAGCGAAGCCGCAAATCATTTGCGATCGCGACGCGGGCTACGACGCAAATACTAACGGCGCGCACGTCCTCCATAGGATGTAGCAATCACATTGTGTGTATCGCCGGTTACCGCTGTTACGCCGTCGTTTTTGCGTCGAACAGGCAGAGGTCGCGGATGAGGCAAGTGGGGCATTCGGGACGGCGCGCCTTACAGACGTAGCGGCCGTGCAGGATCAGCCAATGGTGGGCGTGCATGCCGAACTGACGCGGGATCACGCGCAGCAAATCCTCCTCCACTTCGAGAGGCGTGCGGCCGCTCGACAGACCGGTGCGGTTCGCGACGCGGAAGACGTGCGTATCGACCGCCATCGTCGGCTCGCCGAAGGCTACGTTGAGCACGACATTCGCAGTCTTGCGGCCAACCCCGGGCAGTGCCTCCAGCGCCTCCCGGTCGCGGGGAACGTTGCCGCCGTGATTGGCGATGAGCTGGCGCGAGAGCTCGATGACGTTGCGCGCCTTGTTGCGGTAGAGGCCGATCGTCTTGATGAACTCGCGCACGCGGTCCTCGCCGAGCTTCACGAGCTTCTCGGGCGTGTCGGCGATCTTGAAAAGCGCGCGCGTTGCCTTGTTAACGCCGGCGTCGGTCGCCTGGGCGGAGAGAACCACGGCGACGAGGAGCGTGAACGGATTGACGTATTCGAGCTCGCTCTTTGGGTCCGGGCTGGCCGCCTCGAAGCGTTCGAACATTTCTAAAATGGCAGCCTTGGAGAGACGCGTACGGCGCGAGCCACCGCCGCGCTTGGCCACTTTGGCCCCGCCGCTCGCGACTGCAGCCGGCTTCTCTTTGCCGGCGCTGCGCTCGACCCTCTTCATAACCGCCGCTCCCCACGCTAGATTTGTCAGATGAGCGAAATCCCGGGTCCGAAACAAGCGCCAATCGCGCCGAGTGCAGGCGCATCCAATGGTTCGCGCGGCGATCGCGGTGCGTACAAGGTGGTGCTCTACCCACACCGCTCGCTTGGACCGAGAGGCTTCCTCATACTGATGATCGCGATCGGCGGCGTCAGCTTCGTCACCGGCATGGCGTTCCTGCTCAAGGGCGCGTGGCCGGTGTTCGGTTTCTTCGGGCTCGACGTCGCGCTCGTCTATGCGGCGTTCAAGCTCAACTATCGCGCGGGACGCCTCTACGAAACCGTGGCCATCACGCCCGAGAACATGACGATCACACGCGTGCATCCGTCCGGGGTGGAAGAGAGCTTCGAATTCAACCCGTACTGGGTGCGCGTGTTCCTAGCAGAGGGACCGCAAGGGCGGACCGATCTCAGGCTGGCTTCGCACGGACGGGAGTTCGCGTTCGCGCGGTTTCTCACCGACGACGAACGGCGCGAGCTTTCGCATGAATTGTCGGGCGCACTGGCGCGCGCACGCACCGCGCAGCCTTAGCAGGAGCGCGCCAGCACTTAACGAACCGCTGCCAAATTGCACGGCATTTGACGCACCTTTGCATCAAACCTTCCTGCCCTCCTGCGCGTGAACGCAACCCGGCTCGGGTAACCATAAGGCAGCCGGGAAACCGGCATGAGCTTTATGCGTCGGAGGGACAGATGCGTGGTTTGATTGCGAGTGCTCTGGTCGTCGGCCTTGCCGTGACGATGGGCACTCAGTCTGCAGAAGCGGCGCGTTATCGGCAGTATCGTAGCGCCAGCGGCGACTGCAAGCCGTACAACGGACCGTTCGGTTTTTACGGCAACATCTGGTGCAATCCGGGCGAAGGCTCGTACATGCGCAACCTCGGCGCACAGTGGCCGCAGAAGACTCCGGCCAGCCTGCGTTACCCGAAGCGTTCGTCGAACTACGACTGGTAAAAGAACCCTCGCGCGGCGGCTTAAACGAAGCGGCCGCCGCGCTGCAGGACTTCGATCTTGTAGCCGTCGGGATCTTCGATGAAGAAGAACTTACCGAACGGCTTTCCCTCATGCGTCATCTGCTTGATGTCCTTCGGCGACAGGCCGGCGGACTTGATGCGCGCGTGCTCGGATTCCAGATCGTCGACGACGAAAGCGATGTGCCCATAGCCGTCGCC
>CALRVN010000358.1:0-4208 GCA_943371625.1 Hyphomicrobium sp. CS1GBMeth3 | reverse complement strand
CAGCCGTCAGCATGAGCAGCTTGGAGGGCAGGCCCAGGTCGCGCCAACTCTTCCGGGACTTCGCGGCCCACTCGGGAATCCCGAGGCGCCGCCACCGGTCGACGAGGTTCAGGTGCGCCACATCATTCTTCTTGTCGCGGAGCACGCGCGTCCTTTCGCTCTCGGGCCCTCACCCGAACTTAGCAAGAAAATCGATAAACTTGCGTAATGTGGGATTTCCCGGCCTGGCCGCAAAATAGCTCACCGCCACCCGGCTGTTGATGTCCCCGAGTGCCGGATAGGGGGGCACCCAGGCCGTCATGGCTTTGATATTGAGGCCCTGAGCCAGGGCCAGCGCCCAGACCCCGATCAGCTCTCCGGCCGCCGCCCCGACGATGCCGGCGCCCAGTATCCGGCCGTCGCGGCTGGTGATGACCTTAACGTGCCCGACGACCTCGCCCTCGGCCACCGCCCGGTCGTTCTCGCGATAAGGCCAGCGCAGGACGTGGATTTTCTTCGCCGCCTTCGCCGCCTGCACTTCCGACAGGCCGACGTAGGCCAGCTCGGGCTGGGTGACCGTGACGCGCGAGATGAGGCTCTCGTCGAGCCGCGCGCGGAAGTGCAGCAGCGCGCGCTGGATGACGACGCTGGCCTGGTAGTCGGGCGTCTGCGCACCCGCCGCCGCCGCAACCTCGCCGACCGCGAACACGCGCCGGTTCGACGTCTTGAGCCCCGCGTTGACCTTGATCCCGCGATCGTCGTGGCGAATGCCCGCCGCCTCGAGCCCCAGATCCGCCGTCGCCGGCTTTCGCGGCGCGGCGACGAGAAGATTGCTGCCCTCGACGACGTGCTTCTCGTCGCCGATGGTGACGTGGACGCGCACCCGGCCAAGACCGCCGTCGACGCTGTCGACTTTGGTGTTCTCGTGCACGGCGATGCCTTCCTCGCCGAGCTGCTCGACCAGGAACTTCGAGAGTTCGGGATCTTCGTCGCCCAACGCCTTGCCCGGCTCGAGCACGATCACGCGCGAGCCCAGACGGCTGTAGCTCTGCGCCAGCTCCAGCGATTCCCGGCTGCCGCCGATGATGATCAGATTGTGCAGACGTTCCTGACTGTTGAAGACTGACTCGGCCGTGAGGTACGGAACGCTGTTGAGGCCGGGGATCGCTGGCGCGCTCTGCAACGTGCCGGTGGCGATGACGAACCGCCGCGCGCGGATGCGCTGTTCGCCGACCGCCAATGTCCGCTTGTTGATAAAGCGCCCGGTCCCGTGGACGATGCGGATGCCCAGCCCGGCAAAGCGTTCGGCGCCAAATCGCGGCGCCACTTCGGAAACCACGTTCGAGATGCGCTGGTTAACGGCGCGCATGTCGATATCCGGTTCCCGCCCCGGTATCCCGAATGCCCCCGCCGTCCGCATCACGTAGGCGCGGTTTGCCACCGCCGCCAGCGCCCGTTGCGCGATCGGCCCGTGCCTCAGCGGCTCCCGCCCCAGCTGGTCCGGATCGACGAGGACAACACTTCGCCCGAATGCCGCCGCCGCCGTCGCGACCGCCAACCCAGCCGCCGCGGCACCTACGACGCAGATATCCGACGTGATGGTATCGCCGCCCCCCTCCGCGCCCGCCGGCACACCTTGCAACTCGAACGTCGATTTGCCGTGATCCATGCAAATCCCCCTTGCCGTGTCATAGGGTCATTTGCCATTTCCGCTGGCTGAGCGCACTATTCTTGTAATATCCCGGCGGCGTGCGACCGTGGATTAGCTCTTTTAGGCACGCGTTGACTTGGGGCTTTTCAGACCGTATAAGCCCGCCAATCCTTAAGAAGCAGGGGATCCGCCGACGCCGACCGCGTGGGTCGCGGGCGCCCTTTTTGCGACGGGCACTGGAGCTGTATCGTGAAGCGCACTTATCAACCGAGCCGGCTCGTCCGCAAGCGTCGCCATGGTTTCCGTAAGCGGATGCTGACCGCCGGCGGCGTCCGCGTGATCAATCGTCGGCGCGCCAAGGGCCGCAAGCGCCTTTCGGCTTGAGCGGGTGGGACCATCCCACCGCTTGGTTGCCGCCGAGCGCAGCCCTCAATGGGCAGGAATCTGCGCCGTGGCACTGGCTACCCTCAAGAAGCGCAGTGAATTTCTCTGGGTCCGGGGCGGCCGCCGCTGGAGCGGTCCGGCTTTCGTCCTGGAAGCGCGCGACCGGCCGGATACCGCCGCGATAAGCGCCGCCCGTTTCGGCTTTACCGTTTCCAAGAAGGTCGGCGGCGCCGTCGAGCGCAACCGCGTCAAGCGCCGGCTACGGGCACTCACCTCCGCCCTCCCTGCCGAGCAGACCCAGCCGAGCTTCGATTACGTCCTGATTGCCCGCTCGGCCGCCAAAGAACGCAGCTTCGCGGACCTGAAATCCGACCTCGACCTGGCCCTCGCACGTGTTCATCAAACCCCGGGGCAAAAGCGCCGAGGAGCGAAAACCGCATGACTTCCGGCTTTCCGAGCGGATGCTCTCGGAGTATTGCCACTGGCGCCCAACAGATCGCGGTCCTCGGCCATCGGCTGATGGCAGGCGGCTCCCGGCAGTCAGAACGGCGCTGAGGCAGTGATGCAAGACCCAGATCAACAGCGAAACCTAATCATTGCCGTCGTGCTGTCGATGGCTGTTCTGCTCGGCTGGCAGTTCCTTTACGCCGGACCGAAACTGCGCGAGGAGCAGGCGCGGCAGCGTGCCCAGCAGGAACTGGCCCAGAAGGAACAGGCCGCGGCAAAGACTGCCGCCCCGGTAGCCGCCGCGCCGGGAGCGCTTCCGAGCGCCGCCAAGAGCGCCAGCGACGACGCCATCAAGACCTCGCCCCGCCTCGCCATCGAGACGCCTTCGGTGAGAGGCTCGATCGCCCTCCGCTCCGGCCGCTTCGACGACCTCGTTCTCGTCAAGTACCACGAGACCGTCGATCCCAAGAGCCCCAACGTCACGCTGCTGGCACCCAACGACAGCACGCACCCCTACTTCGCCGAGTTCGGCTGGGTGCCCACTGCCGGCTCGAATCTGAAGGTGCCTGACAAAGACACGCTGTGGCAGGGCGGCGGCACGCTGACGCCGACAACGCCCGTGACCCTCACCTGGGACAACGGCGCGGGCGTACTGTTTCGCCGCACCATCTCGGTCGACGACAACTACATGTTCAAGATCCTTGATGAGGTCGAGAACAAGTCCACCGCCGCCATCTCGCTCGCGCCCTATGCGCGCGTGCACCGCTACGGCACGCCGAAGCTCGAGCACAACTGGATCCTGCACGAGGGCCTGATCGGCGTCATCGGAGCCCAGGGCGAGCAGCGCAGCAAGTACCCCGACGCAGTCGAGGCCGGCACGCGCACATTCGACCCGGCGACGGGCGGCTGGCTTGGCTTCACCGAGAAGTATTGGGCCTCGACCGTCATCCCCGATCAGAAGGCCCAGTATCGCGCCACGTTCTCCGCGCAACACCCGAAGCTGCCGAGCGACCAGGCGACCTACCAGGCCGACTACATGCGCGACGCGATCTCCGTCGCCCCCCGCGAAACCGGAAACGCATCTTCGCAGCTGTTCGCCGGCGCCAAGCAGATGCAGGTGCTGCAGCAGTATCAGAACGACGGCATCCAGCAGTTCGACCTGCTGATCGACTGGGGCTGGTTCTTCTTCATCACCAAGCCGCTGTTCAAGCTGATGGAGCTGATCAACTCCTACGTCCACAACTTCGGCGTGACGATCCTCATCCTCACCGTCATCGTGCGACTCTTCTTCTTCCCGCTCGCCAGCAAGCAGTACTCGGCGATGGCCAAGATGAAGAAGCTGCAGCCGCAGATGGAGCAGCTGCGCGAGCGCTACAAGGACGACAAGGTCAAGCAGCAGCAGGAGCTCATGGAGCTCTACAAGCGCGAGAAGGTGAACCCTGTCGCCGGCTGCCTGCCGATCCTCTTCCAGATCCCGGTGTTCTTCGCACTCTACAAGGTGCTGTTCATCACCATCGATATGCGGCACGCGCCGTTCTTCGGTTGGATCAAGGATCTGTCGGCGCCCGACCCGACGTCGCTGTTCAACCTGTTCGGACTGCTGCCTTACGCCGTGCCGGAGTTCCTGCACATCGGCGTGTGGCCGCTAATCATGGGCATCACCATGTGGCTGCAGATGCAGCTGAACCCGCAGCAGCCCGATCCCGTGCAGCAGCAGGTGTTCAACTGGATGCCGGTGATCTTCACG
>CALRVN010000357.1:0-4213 GCA_943371625.1 Hyphomicrobium sp. CS1GBMeth3 | reverse complement strand
GAGGACATCTGGGGCGGCGAGGTCGTCGAATGCCTGGCCGAGACCGGGGCGGAGATCCTGATCTCGCCCAACGGCTCGCCGTTCGACTGGACGAAGCCGGACGTGCGTATGAACGTTGCGGTGGCGCGGGTGACGGAGACCGGCTTGCCGCTGGTCTATCTCAACCAAGTCGGCGGCCAGGACGAGCTGGTGTTCGACGGCGCCTCGTTCGTGCTCAACGCCGATCGCAGCCTTGCGGTGCAGTTGCCGGCCTGGGAGGAGGCGCTCGCCGTCACAGATTGGACGCGCGGCGACAGCGGCTGGGTGTGCGCTACCGGCGAGCGGGCGGCGATCCAGCATGGCGATCCGGCCGCCTACCAGGCGTGCGTGCTGGGCGTGCGCGACTATGTCGAGAAGAACCGTTTCCCCGGCGTCATTCTCGGGCTGTCGGGCGGCATCGACAGCGCGCTCGTCGCAGCGATCGCCGTCGATGCGCTAGGGCCGGAGCGGGTGCGCGGGGTGATGATGCCGTATCGCTATACGTCGGAGGCGAGCGTTCAGGATGCTGCCGCGTGCGCGAAGGCGCTCGGGCTCGCGTATCAGACGCTGCCGATCGAGGATGCCGTCGCCGGGCTCAGCAAGGCGCTCGAGCCCGCGCTGCGCGGCACGAACGCCGACACCACCGAGGAAAACCTGCAGGCGCGGGCACGCGGCATCATCCTCATGGCGCTGTCGAACAAATTCGGCGCGATGGTGCTGACGACGGGCAATAAGTCGGAGATGTCGGTCGGGTACGCCACACTCTACGGCGACATGAACGGCGGTTACAACCCGGTCAAAGACCTCTACAAGATGGAGGTCTACAGACTGGCGCGGTGGCGCAACAGCAACGTGCCGAAAGGCGGCGAGGGGCCGTCGGGTGAGGTGATCCCGGAGGCGATCATCATCAAGGTGCCGACTGCGGAGCTGCGGCCAAACCAGACGGACCAGGATTCGCTGCCGCCCTACGCGGACCTCGACGACATCCTCGCGTGTCTGGTCGAGAAGGAGATGCCGCTCGCCGATATCGTCGCGCGTGGACACGCGCCGGAGACGGTGAAGCAGGTGGAGCGGCTGCTCTATCTCGCCGAGTACAAGCGACGGCAGGCGCCGCCCGGCGTGAAGATCTCATCTCGCAACTTCGGGCGCGACCGGCGCTATCCGATCGTCAATCGATTCCGCGAGCCGCTCTGAGCTCGGCGTCGTCATAACGAATCCCGTCTGGCATCTATGCGGGCTCGGTGGTCGATGAGCAGTCTGTGGAGATACAAGTCGTCTGCTTTAGCGGAAGCGCCTTCGGCGAGAACTAAACCGCACTGACACATTGGGATTTTGAGAATCAGTTCTTAATGCCACCGGAAGCAAGAGCCGGGGCATCAAATGATAAGTTGTGGACGTCCGCTATTCGCGATCACGATGTTGGCCGGGACCTTTCTGGTCGGCATTGGGCTGCAGCAGAGCGCGCTGGCGGATGGGTTTTCCGATTGCTGCGCCGATCTCGAAGCTCGCATCGAGGAGCTCGAGGCGACGACGGCGCGCAAGGGCAACCGCAAGGTCAGCCTCACAGTCTCGGGCTGGGTGAACGAAGCGCTGTTTGCGTGGGACGACGGTGTCGAGCGCAATGCGTACATCGGCACCAACTTCGTCGAGCAGTCGCGCTTCCGCTTCGTCGGCGAAGCGAAGATCACCAAGGAATGGAGCGCCGGCTATATCCTCGAGGTGGGCGTGCAGGGCCACCCCTCGAACCGGTGGGACCAGGACAGCATTAATTCTCAGCATCCCAATGATTTCAACCAGGAGAACATGCTGAACCTGCGCAAGAGCAACTGGTTCTTGAAGAGTACGCGGCTCGGCCAGGTTGCCGTCGGATTGAACGGCATGGCGACCTACCATTTGCTCGATGACGCGGACCCGACCCTCACTCGCAACGTCAACGATGTCGAAGGCGTGGGCGTATTCCTGGCAGCCTTCAGGCTGCGCAACGACGGCGATTTTGTCGGCAACCTGCGCTGGACGGACGCGCTGCGCGGCATCGCCAACTCCACGCCCGGCGACGGCCTGCGTCGCGACATCATCCGCTACGACACGCCCGAGTGGCACGGCTTCAGCGCCGCTGCCAGCATTGGGCCCAAGTACCTCGGCGACGTGATGCTGCAGTACAAGGACGACATCGGCGATTTCCAAGTGGTCGCCCGCGGCGGCTACGGGTGGAGCAACGATCCAGGCAGCCTGCAGGAGAGCGACATCGGTACGTTCGTCCCCGACGGCACGGCCTGCATCTCGGCCAGCACCAATCTCACTTCCAAACCCGATTTCCACTGCCGCTGGGGCGGTGCCGCCGCAACCGTGCTGCACAAACCGACCGGGCTTTTCCTGTACGGCGGCTGGGGCACCATCAACAGCACCACCGACCACGAGTTTGCCCCGGGTGTGGTGCTGGTGCCGACCAGCAACATGTTCTTCCTGCAGCCGGGTATCGAGTACAAATGGAACTCGCTCGGCAAGACCAACTTCTTCGGCGAGTATCGGCGCGACGACTCGGGCTCGGCGGCTGGCCGTACGGTCTCAGCCAACGTCAACAGCTGGCAGGCGGGCGCGATTCAGAAGATCGACAACGCCGATCTTACGCTCTACCTCGTCTACCAGAACTCGAGCGGCGACGTGACCGGCAACGCGGCCACGGAAGCGGCCAATTTCGCTCCCATCGGCAAGACGGATCTAGAGCCCTTCCAGGTCCTGGTCACCGGCGCCAAGATGAACTTCTGAGCGAGCGCGCCTACGATTATCGGGTCTCGACCGCGGTGTCCTAGCTGGGCGCCGCGGTTCGCACTTGAGTTCTCGCTTGCGGCGTCTATAGGTTGCGGCGACCTCAACCCCATCGCATCGAATCCCATGACCGTCACCGTCCGTTTTGCGCCGAGCCCTACCGGCAGATTGCACGTCGGCAACATCCGCACGGCGCTGCTCAATTGGCTGTTCGCGCACAAGTCGGGCGGGGCCTTCTGGCTGCGGCTCGATGATACCGACCTGCAGCGCTCGACGGAGGAGTTCTCCGAGGGAATCCGGCAGGATCTATCCTGGCTGGGTCTCAACTGGACACGCGAGGAAAAGCAGTCGCTGCGGACAGATCGCTATCTTGCGGCGGCCGAATTTCTGAAGGCGCAGGGGCGGCTTTACCCGTGCTACGAGGCGGAAGACGAGCTCGACCGCAAGCGCAAGCGTCAGCTCGCGCGCGGCCTGCCGCCGATCTACGATCGCAGCGGGTTGAAGCTCAGTGATGGGGAACGCGCGGCGCTGGAGGCCGAGGGCCGCACGCCGTATTGGCGCTTCCGGCTCGCCAACTCCGAAGACGGCCTGACGCCGCTGCCGACCATCGTGTCGTGGAATGATCTCATTCGCGGCGACCAGACCGTCGATGTCGGATCGCTGTCCGACCCGGTCGTCATCCGCGCCGACGGATCGTTCCTCTACACCTTCACGAGCGTCGTCGATGACGCCGAGTTCGGCATCACACACGTGATCCGCGGCGAGGATCATGTCACCAACACCGGTGTGCAGCTGCAGCTGTTCGAGGCGCTGGGCAAGGAGCCGCCGGCGTTCGGGCACCACAGCCTGCTGATCGGTGCGGATGGGCACGCACTGTCGAAGCGGCTCGGGGCGCTGTCGATCCAGAGTATGCGCGAGGCGGGGCTCGAACCGTTGGCTATCGCGAGCTATACGGCGCTGATCGGCACGTCGGATGCGATCGAGGCGCTGCAGAGCCTGGATGAGCTTGCGCAGCGTTTCGCGTTCGAGAAGATCTCGACGGGTCCGGCGCGCTTCGACCCGGAAGAGCTGAAGGCGCTCAACGCGCGGGTGCTGCATGCGACGCCGTACGAGCAGGTCTCGGTGCGGCTGGGCGAGCTGGGCGTCGGCGGAGGCTCTGGGTTCTGGCATGCCATTCGGGGAAACCTCGTTGTGCTTTCGGATGCCGCTGACTGGTGGCGCATCGTCGACGGCGAGATAGAGCCGGTCATCGAGGACAGTGCGCTGACGACACAGGCGGCGGGGCTGCTGCCAGCGGAGCCGTGGGACGAGACGACGTGGGACGTGTGGGTCGCGGCGCTCAAGACGGCCAGCGGCCGCAAGGGTCGGGCGCTGTTCCATCCGCTGCGGCTGGCGCTGACGGCGCGTGAGGACGGTCCGGAGCTGAAGG
>CALRVN010000356.1:0-4224 GCA_943371625.1 Hyphomicrobium sp. CS1GBMeth3 | reverse complement strand
GGGCGGCTTCCACCTCGTGACCGCGCCCGACGAGACCATCGCTTCCGTGTCGGCCAGCCTGCGTGACAAGTGGAAGGTCGAGAACATCGCCCCCGGCCACTGCACCGGTGAGCCGACGTTCGCCACCCTCATCGAAGCTTTCGGTGATCGCTACGTCTACGCCGGCGTCGGCACCGAGCTGAATGTCGGCAAGCAGAAGCGTGCCGAGTTCCGTTCGCTGGTACACAAGGCTTCGTTCAGATCATCCGCGCCGGTCGAGCTTCGCGGGGAAGCGGCAATGCTGACCGGCCGCGAGCTGATCGAGTACCGCACCCGTGCTGCCGGCAGCCCCGATGCACGCGAGCCGAAGCTGATGCAGTGGCTCAGGGCTTCCTTCCGCCAGCCGGCACGAGATTAGCTATCTTGAGTGCGGCCCCCGCACTGTCATCCTCGGGCTTGTCCCGAGGACCCACGGCTGCGCTTGCTCCGACGATAGAATTCGCGGGGTGGACTCAACCGAGCTGCCTGCTCTTGGAAAGTGCAGTTAGCTGGGTCCTCGGCCTAAAGCCGAGGATGACGGTCGAGCGCGATGATGGCCTTGGACCTAGGCTTCGATCCGCTTCAGCGCTGCGGAGAGCCGCACGATGCGCTCGCCATTCTCGGCCACGCGCTCGCGGTTGAGCTCCACGACGTGCTCGGGCGACTTGGAAACGTTTGCCGCATTGCCGAGCCAGGCCTCGGCCTTCGCCAGGTCGGTCTCCGCCTTCTCGATTTCCTTCTGCAGCCGCTTGCGCTCGGCACCCATGTCGATGATGCCCTCGAGCGGCAGCGCCACCGTCGCATCGCCGACAACGATCAGCGCCGCGCCCTTCGGCGCAGTTGCATCGAACGTGATCTCCTCGAGACGCGCCAGCCGCCGGATCGTCTCGTCATGGCGCTTCGCCCGCTCGATCGTCGCCTCTCCGGCCCCGCTGATGACAAGCGGTATCTTCGCGCCGGCCGGAACGTTCATTTCGGTGCGCACCGAGCGGATCTCGGAGATGAGCTTCACCACCCAGCCGATCTCGGCTTCGACGTCGGGGTCGACCAGCCCTGAGAACGTCGGCCACTGGCTGAGCGCCAGGAGGTTCTCGCGCTGCTCGCCATGCTCAACTGCGTGCGCCCAGAGCTCTTCCGTGATGTACGGCATGAACGGGTGCAGCAGTTTCAGGATCTGGTCCAGCGTCCAGGCCACTGTCGCCCGCGTCTCAGCGATCGCGGCCTCGTCGTCACCGGCGAGGATCGGCTTGATCAACTCCAGGTACCAGTCGCAGAACACACCCCACACGAACTCGTACACGGCGTTGGCCGCGTCGTTGAACTTGTAGGCTTCGATGCCCTCGGTGACCGCGCGCGCTGCCTGCTCCGTCTCACCGACGATCCAGCGGTTGACAGTCTCTTTCACGTTCGCCGGATTGAACCCGCGCTGGCGAACGCACTCGTTCATCTCGGCAAACCGCGCCGCGTTCCAAAGCTTGGTCGCGAAGTTGCGGTAGCCCTCTACGCGCTGCGTCGACAGCTTGATGTCGCGCCCCTGCGCCGCCATGGCCGCGAGCGTGAAGCGCAGGGCATCGGCGCCGTAGGTGTCGATGATCCCGAGCGGGTCCATGACGTTCCCCTTCGACTTCGACATCTTCTGCCCTTTCTCGTCGCGGACGAGGGCGTGGATGTAGATGTCGTGGAACGGCACTTCCTGCATGAAGTGCATGCCCATCATCATCATCCGGGCGATCCAGAAGAAGATGATGTCGAAGCCGGTGACGAGCACGGTCGTCGGGTAATAGCGGCTGAGTTCCGGCGTCTTGTCGGGCCAGCCCAGCGTCGAGAACGGCCACAGTGCCGACGAGAACCACGTGTCGAGCACGTCCTCGTCGCGCTTGAGTGTCACTGCCTCGCCGTAGTGCTTGGCAGCGGCCGCCTGCGCCTTCGCCTCGTCGTCGGCGACGAACACCTTGCCGTCGGGCGCGTACCACGCCGGAATCTGATGCCCCCACCACAGCTGGCGCGAGATGCACCACGGCTGGATGTTGCGCATCCACTCGAAGTAGGTCTTCTCCCAGTTCTTCGGCACGAAAACCGACTTGCCGCGCTCGACCATCGCGATCGCAGGCTTCGCCAGCTCGGCGGCGTTGACGTACCACTGGTCGGTCAGCCACGGCTCGATGACCACGTTCGAGCGGTCGCCGTGCGGCACCGTGTGCGTCGTCGGCTCGATCTTCTCGAGCAGGCCCAGCGCCGCGATGTCGGCAACGACACGTTTGCGCGCCTCGAACCGGTCGAGACCGCGGTACTCCGGCGGCGGCACGTCGTTGATGCGCGCCTGGTCGTCGAGCACGTTGATCTGTTCCAGCGCGTGCCGCTTGCCGACCTCGAAGTCGTTGAAGTCGTGCGCCGGCGTAATCTTCACCGCGCCGGTGCCCTTCTCGGGGTCGGAATACTCGTCGGCGATGATCGGGATCTCGCGGCCGACGAGAGGCAGCCGCACTTTCGCGCCCGCCTTGATCAGCGCCGCATAGCGCTCATCGTCCGGGTGAACGGCAACCCCGGTATCGCCCAGCATCGTCTCGGGCCGCGTCGTCGCAACGACGATGTAATCCTTGTCGTACCCCTTCACCTTTTTGGCGAGTGGATACCGGAAGTGATACATGTGTCCCGACGGATTGCGTGCCAGCGCCTTGGCGAGCGCATCCGCGTCGAACGGCTTCTCGGGATCGCCATCCAACCACGTAAAGGTGCCACGCGCCTCGACCTGCACCACTTCGAGGTCCGAAATCGCCGTCTGGAACTTCGGGTCCCAGTTGACGAGCCGCTTGTCTTTATAGATCAGCCCTTCGCCGTAGAGGTCGACGAACACCTTCACGACGACCTTCGACAGGCCCTCGTCCATGGTGAAGCGCTCACGGCTCCAATCGCATGACGCACCGAGCCGCTTCAGCTGGTTGAGAATGGTCGACCCACTCTCTTCTTTCCAGGCCCACACCTTCTCGACGAATTTATCGCGCCCGATGGTGCGCCGGTCCGGCTCCTGCCGCTCCATCATTTGCCGCTCGACCACCATCTGCGTGGCGATGCCCGCATGATCGGTACCCGGCTGCCAGAGCACGTCCTTGCCCCGCAGACGCTCGAAGCGGCACAGCACGTCCTGCAGCGTGTTGTTGAGCGCATGCCCCATGTGCAGCGATCCCGTCACGTTCGGCGGCGGGATGACGATGCAGTACGGCTGCGCATTGGCGCGGTCGGCGCGTCCGGCCTTGAAGGCGTCGGCGCGCTCCCACTCGGCGCGGATGCGCGGCTCGATTTCTGAGGGCTGGAATTTTGTGTCGAGCATGGATGGCAGGAAGAGGTCTCGGGGAGAGCGGAAGGTGCGGTCCTACGCTCTCCGTTCCGGCGCTGTCAACGGCGGAGAGCAGGGCACGCGCGGCCTTGGCGCGTGCCTGAGAAGCGGATTACCGGCCTGATCGCGACCGTCAGCTCTTGCCCGGCTCCTTCTCGCCCTGAACCTGCGCGGTCAACTCGCTCCGCAGGGCATCTTCGAGAATGCGCTCCATGTTCTGGGCGAGCCATTGCCGCAGCATGGGGCGCAGCAGCTCGGCGGCCGCGCGGTCCATCTTCGGACCGCCGGCGTCGGCGACGACTTCGCTGCCCGATACTTCGACGCTCGACACGTCGGTTATGGCGGGCAGCGTCTCGCCAGCCTTCTTGCCGCGACTGCCGTGGATGAACGAATCGCCCGACGTGAAAACCGACAGCGCGCTCGGTTGTTGCTGCACGAGCTCGACTACAGCGTCGAGCAGTGCCTCGCCATGCGCCGATAGCGCATCGGTCTTTGTTCCGGTGTCGGCTGCCGGCTGAAGTGTCGCTTCCGACACCGGCGCAGCGGCGGTCTCGTCGGACGCGGGCGCCTCGTCCAGCAATCGCGCCGACAGAGTATCGGACTCCGGGTCAGACGGTTTCGCTGCATCCTTCGCCGAGCGCGGGAACGGCGAGATGTTGGGCGCCGAGCCGTTGAGACCATGGGCCGCCGAGCCATTCAGTCCTGACCGAAGTGGCAACACGCGTGGCTCTGTCGAGATCTCGATCTTATTGCTGGCCGGCAACTCGATGGAGCTGCCCGCGACCTGATCCGGCTTGGTTTCGGGCTTGATCGCCGAAGCGTCCGGCGCAGGTCCCGCACCACCGCTCGGCGTCGAAAAGCTGCGCGTGCTG
>CALRVN010000355.1:0-4234 GCA_943371625.1 Hyphomicrobium sp. CS1GBMeth3 | reverse complement strand
CAAACGACCGCGTCAAAGGGCTCGAACTTCTCGTAGCTGGCGACAGGCAACGCGAGTTCCGAGAACTTGAACGACGGGAACAGCTTCTGCCCTCGCGTGATCGCGACCTGGCTGAAGTCCACGCCATGATATTTCACGTGCGGCAGCAGCTCCGCAACGCATCCAGCAAACTGACCAGGACCGCAGCCCAGATCAAAGATGGCTTGAACGTTGCGACGAGCCAACAGCCCGGCAATCGCCTCCCAGACGTTCGCGTAAACGCTGGCGCGCCATGGGTCCTGGTATCGCTCCGACTCTGCGTAGACGTCATCATAGAAGCCCGCGGTTGCCTCGCCGCTTCCGCTCGCGTCGGGAGCCAACCGCCGATCGAGATCGGCAATCATCGCCGCTACGTTCGGTTTGGGATCGAGCTGGTAGGCGCGTTTCACCTCTTCGCGCGCCTCCTGAAGGTTGCCAAGGCCCAACTCACAATTGGCAAGGATGACGTGCCACTGAGCGTCGTCGGTGATCGACAGGGCGTGCCTGAGATGCGTCGCCGCCTCGCCGAACTCCCGCGAGCGCATGAGTGTGCGAGCCAGCGTCACGTGCCACTGGGGCTTATCGGTGATCTCCAGCGCCCGCTTGAGATGCCCGGCGGCCTCGCTGAACTCGCCCGAGTTGATCAGCGACCGAGCCAGCAATGCGTGTGGAATGGCTTGGCGGGGAGCGATAGCGATGGCTTGCCGGTACCTGCGTTGAGCATCCGCCCACTCGCCGCGTTGGCGATGGAGATCACCTTTTGCACGCGCCAGTTGCCAAAGCGGAGCGGGAACGGCTAAACCTCGATCGATCCACTTCTCGGCATCGACGGGTCGCGACAGCCCGCGCGCGGCCTTGTATCCCGAACGGCATAGGCGCGACTCTCGAACGCCCGCCGCCCAGAGACCATCATAGAGTTTCAGAAGAAGCAACGAGCGAAGATCACCAAGCGCCGAGGCGGCATTATTATTGGGCGAAGAAAGGTTAATCGCCGACATAGATGGTACTCCCAAGGTTTCATCGCTCGCTGTGGCGCGAAACTTCAGCAATTACCGATGACGTTGCAATCCGAACTGGATCCGCACACCGATAATATTTGATCGGACTGTCCACCGTTTAATCAATGCTTGCCGGGCATTGACCGCTCACCACGCCTGCGATAGACAACGCGCTCAGGTTTTTATATGCATTTTCCAAGAGGCCGGGGTACGTTGCGTGCACGCAATCCACTTGAATTATCACGAGATCACCAGTGATCCGCGGGTGCTCAAGGAGTGCGAGTCCTTAGCGCGTCGGGGTGTGAAGGTTAGTGTGGTTTGCGCACTGGCCACCGACTCGAAGCCATTCGAGAAAGTCGGCGACTTAACTGTCCATCGCATCGACTGGCTTCGCACGGCTGATGTATCGCGCAGGTATGTCAAAGAGCTGCGGCACTTCCATCGATCGGCCCCGTTTATTCGGAAAAAGTTCTTCCGAATATTGGCTCAGAACGACATATCCAAGTACTTCCCGCGCACAGGGCCGAAGCCTGCATCAAAGCCAAACGCTGTCGCTGTAGCGCCTGTGGGGGTTCAGCCGTCAGAGACGACGCCGCGTGCCCGAAGCAGTTTTTTCAGGGTAACCGCAAGAGCCCTCCGCTTGAGGTCGTTGGCGAAGGCCTTTCGCTTGAGGTCCGTGGCCAGGGCCCTGGGTTTGGGGAAAATAGCGAGATCCCTGCGCGTGTTTCAACCGCACCGCCGGTTGTATCAAGCCAGCGCATTTCTCTTCGACGTGAATCTCCGGAAGCTCAACTTCGACGAGCAGGTCGACGTTGTGCACGCGCACGACATCTATACGCTGCCGGCTGGCGTCGCTCTTGCCAGGAAACATGGCGCGCGCCTGATTTACGACGCCCATGAGTTCGAGATCGCAAGAGCGTCGAAAATGCCGCCCGAAGGCAACGGGATGGTCGATGCCATCGAGCGAGATTGCCTTGCCCACGTCGACGCGCTCATCACCGTGTCGAATGGTCTGAAGAAGCTCTACGCCGAAAGGTACTCAAGCAGCGAGCCCATCGTCATCTTCAACGCTCCCGTTATCGGAGTCAGCGACTATCCGGCGCCGGCACCGCAGGAGCGGGCGGACTTCCGGGCGAAGATCGGCGTGGACAGCACTACGCCGCTACTTGCGTACACCGGATTGGTGCTCAAGGAGCAGCGGGGCTTGGATCAAGTCCTTGAGGCGCTGGAGTTCCTGCCCGAGTACCATTTGATCGTCCTAGGGCCGCGTCATCATAAGAATGACGCGCGCTTGATGGAGAGCGCGAAGAATATCGGCGTCGAAACCCGCGTTCACCTTCTCGAACCTGTACACCACTCCCGCGTCGCCCCCACGATACGCTCGTGTGACGTGGCCATCGTGCCCTTCCAGGACGCGACGCTGAGCTACAGGTATGCGATGCCGAACAAGCTGTTCGAGGCTCTTTTCTCGGGGCTCCCCGTCTGCGTATCGAATCTGCCTGACATGCGCGAGGCCGTAGAGACGCTTGGGCGCGGCCGCGCCATGGACCAGACCAATCCAAAGGATATCGCCGCCACGATCGCTTATCTCTTCGAGAATCGTGCTTCCTACACGATGACACGTGAGGCGTGGGCCGACTTGGTCCGCGAGTTCAGTTGGAGCGCGCAGGAGGACAAGCTGTACCGGCTGTATCAGAAGCTGGTGCCGCCTGCACACGCGACAACGAACAACTCCGGACAAGAGGCTATCTCCAGAGGCGCGCTTGTATGAAGCCCGATTCGGAAGACACAGAGCTTCGCTTCGCTCTTGTGGGCTGTGGCCGCATCGCTGTCCGTCATTCCCAACTACTCGGCGAGAACTACATCAGCGGCGCGCGCCTCTGCGCGGTCTGTGACGTCGATCTCGAACGCGCCAAGCCGATCGCGCAGAAGTATAACGTCCCCGCTTTTGCCGACATGCACGACATGATGAAGTCGGAGGATCCCGACGTCGTCGTCGTTCTCACTGAGAGCGGCAAGCATGCAGCGCATACGATCGAGTTGGCGCAGTACGGCAAGCACATCGTCGTCGAAAAGCCCATGGCGCTTCGGCTCCGCGATGCCGATGCGATGATAGATGCGTGTGACCGAAACAACGTGAAGCTGTTCGTTGTTAAGCAGAACCGCTTCAACGTGCCCGTCGTCAAATTGCGCGAGGCGCTGGAGCAGAACCGCTT
This sequence comes from Hyphomicrobium sp. CS1GBMeth3, assembly GCA_943371625.1. Classification (GTDB taxonomy): domain Bacteria; phylum Pseudomonadota; class Alphaproteobacteria; order Rhizobiales; family Hyphomicrobiaceae; genus Hyphomicrobium_A. The sequence goes on along the minus strand of CALRVN010000355.1, from coordinate 1,002 downwards.
CGGAAAATTGGTCATGGGCACGGTTCGCCTGCGTTGGTGTCGCGACCAGGCCTATTACGATCAAGCGCCTTGGCGCGGCTCTTGGGGCCTCGATGGCGGCGTTCTGACGAACCAGGCAAGCCACCATATCGATTTGCTCGAATGGATGATGGGACACGTAGCCAAGGTGTCGGCGATGACCGCCAGGCAGCTTGTCAAAATTGAAGCCGAGGACACCGCCGTCGTCATCTTGGAGTTCACCAACGGAGCTCTCGGCGTTATCGAAGCGACCACCGCCGCCCGGCCCACTGACTTGGAAGGCTCCGTCTCCATTCTGGGCGAAAAGGGCACCGTCGAGATCGGCGGATTTGCCGTCAACGAGCTAAAGACCTGGAGGTTTTCCAACCCTCAGCCAGGCGATGACGACGTGTTCACGAAGTACTCGGTGAACCCGCCCAACGTTTATGGCTTCGGCCATCACGCGTACTATGAGCACGTTGTGCGCGCCATTCGTAAGGGTGGTCCGAACCTGGTGGATGGGCTCGCGGGCCGGCGCAGCCTCGAGCTGATAAACGCCATCTACGAATCCGTTGAGACCGGCCGCACAGTGCCCCTCCGCTTCACCCCAAAATACTCCCGCCTTGGCCGCCTCGACAGTTCCAACTAGGAGGAAGTCCATGACGGCGCTTCCTGCCAAGATTGGCGAAGTCGGGATCAAGAACGTAAAGTTCGGGACTAACGTTTCGATCGTGAACCCGGTCAACCTCTATGGCTGCGAGATTGGCGACAACGTTTTCATCGGTCCCTTCGTCGAGATCCAAGCCGGCGTCCGCATCGGCCATCGAACCCGGGTGCAATCCCACAGCTTCGTATGTGAATTGGTCGAGATAGGCAGCGACTGCTTCATTGGCCACGGTGTGAAGTTCGTGAATGACCGCTTCTCCACCGGCGGTCCAGCGCGCGGCCGTAAGGAGCTCTGGGAGTCGACGTTCATCGGTGATCGCGTTTCACTTGGTTCCAACG